>NZ_MCUF01000048.1:0-57271 GCF_002873615.1 Shewanella sp. 10N.286.51.B7 | reverse complement strand
GTAGTTAGCAATGCCTTTTTTATTGGCTGACTTTTCATCTGCAATATTAAACAACCTTAGCACTCGTAAAGTTTCATACATTTCAGTTTATTTTAATAAATTAACCCCCCTTAAGTCTCTGTTTTAATTTGTATAAAATACTTATTGTTAAATAACTGTAGCTATTTATTAAAAAAGTGTAGAAATCTAAAATTTATTTCTGTAGATTACTAATGACAGCGTTGTCATCGCTTGTGTGATTCGTTGTTTTAAGGTCCACATGGGTAAGGAAGAGGTCTTTTGTCCATGTTTTAATTGTATTTCGGTCGGGCGAGGTACAATTATTTTTATACTTTTAGTCTCTCCCCAGAAACGAGTATAAGCTGGGTTCATCCTATGGTTCCCAGCTATTTTTTTATCTTTTTTAAAACAAACAGTCTTTATATCAGCCTGTTATTTGATAAAACTAGATGTTGATTAAAAGAGACCTAATTCAATTGCGCTTAAAATTATTACGCTTAAAGCCACTAGGCTTAATGCTATTAGATTTACGCTTAAAGCTTTAGTATTAAAGCCATTATGCTTAAGGCTCACCGAGCTGTTGGCTTTAGACATAACCAGGGATAACTGAGGAATTTATGAATAAGACTATCATTGCATCAGCTTTATTATTGTCATTAGGGGTGGTTGGTTGTCAGCATTCATCTTCAGATAAATCCTCACAAGTTAAGCCTGATGTGCAAACAGCATCAATAGCAAGTGCTGTTAATCATAGTTGGACTCAAGCAGCACTTAATGAGTTTGCACAAAAGCTTGATGTTACTTATCGCATGGTGAGTAATGTGCCAGATGAAGCTTGTTCAGAAGCGCAAAAAGATCAACGCTGCTTTATCGCTGAAATCGACTTTACTAGCACTGACAATATTAACGATACCAATTGGTTAATATTTTATAGCCAAATGCGTCCCGTTCAGGATGTGTTAACCCCAGAGTTTGCAATTACTCGGGTGCAGGGGGATCTACATCAAATATCCCCTACAGATCAGTTTACTGGCTTCAAAGCTGGGGAGACTAAAACCCTTGGTTTTAGAGGCGAGTTATGGCAATTATCTGAAACGGATCCAATGCCAAACTATTACATTGTGGTTGAGGGGTTAACGCCAGCAATCATAACGAGTACGCAAGTTTCAATTGATGCTGAAACAGGCATGGAGCAAAGACCTTACGTTGAAGCTTTTACAGATGCTAAGAGGCAGTATCGCCGCACTGATAAAGATCAATTAGTGTGGGCAAAAGCTGAAGTGTTATTTGAAACAAACCAGCAGGTTTCTCTGAACAATCAAGTGATTGACAACCGTATTATACCAACACCAGCATCTGTAAATGTAACCTCGACAGATAAACCTGTGGATTTAGCCCAAGGCATTAACGTTTTATATAATCAGGTTAAGCCAAGCTCTGTTGCTGCGGCATTAAATCGACTATCGCGCTTAGGTGTTAATGCGAGTGACTCAGGTATTAAGTTATCCTTAAATACGGTCAATGATATCAATGTACCTGAGAGCTATCAGTTAGCTGTCGCAAAAGATGAGATTGTGATTAGCGCATCAGATGAAGCTGGATTCTCATACGGCATCGCATCAATCTCTGCGTTAATCACACCTGATGACTTAAGTCTTAACACCTTAGAAATTAAAGATAGTCCTCGTTATGATTTTCGTGGCATGCACGTAGATGTCGCACGAAACTTCCATAGCAAACAAATGATCTTAGATTTAATCGATCAAATGGCAGCCTATAAACTCAATAAGCTGCATTTGCATATGGCTGATGATGAAGGCTGGAGATTAGAGATTGACGGACTACCAGAACTAACAGATATAGGCAGTAAGCGCTGCCACGATTTAACTGAAACAACATGTTTGATCCCACAGTTAGGCAGTGGACCGTTTGCAGATAGTAAAGTTAACGGCTTTTATTCTAAAGCTGACTATATCGAAATACTCCAATATGCTACGGCTCGTCAGGTAGAAGTGATCCCATCAATGGATATGCCTGGGCATTCTCGCGCTGCGATAAAATCAATGGAAGCACGCTATCGTAAATTGATGGCGGCAGGGAACGAAGCTGCGGCAAACGAATATTTACTCTCAGACGCTAACGATAAAACGGTGTATTCATCAGTGCAATATTACAGTGACAACACTTTAAATGTTTGCATGGAGTCAACGTTCCACTTTGTTGATAAAGTGATCAGCGAGATCGCTAAATTGCACCAACAAGCCAATCATCCTTTACATCGTTATCATATTGGCGCAGATGAAACCGCTGGTGCTTGGAAGCAATCTCCCCAGTGCCTTACGTTTGTTGCCAATAACGATAAAGGTGTGACGTCAGTTGATGACTTAGGAGCCTACTTTATCGAACGCTTATCTAATTCATTAGCAGCTAAAGGAATCGAACCAGCGGGCTGGAGTGATGGCATGAGCCATACTAATCCAGCGAACATGCCAGCTAAAAGCCAAAGTAATATCTGGGATGTTATTTCCCATGATGGCTACAGACTGGCGCACAAACAGGCAAATCTAGGTTGGGATGCCGTCCTTTCAACCCCAGAAGTACTGTACTTTGATTTCCCTTATGAAGCGGATCCTAAAGAACACGGTTATTACTGGGCAGGCCGAGCTCAAAATAGTCAAAAGATTTTCAACTTTATGCCAGACAACTTGCCCGCAAATGCTGAACAGTGGCAAGACATTGAAGGTAACCCATTTACTGCAGACGACACCGTTAAGAAAGATGAGACAGGTAAAGTGATATCGGGTCCACTACAGCAAGGAAAAGGTTTTAGCGGTATTCAAGGTCAACTGTGGAGTGAAACTGTTCGAAGTGATGATGTTGCAGAATACATGATCTATCCAAGAGTCTTAATGCTTGCTGAGAAAGCTTGGCACCAAGCTGATTGGGAAGTGCCTTATCAATATTCAGGTGCTGTATATGATGCTAATTCAGGCTTCTTTACTGCAGAACTACGGGAAAAACAACAACAGCAATGGAATGAACTAGCAAATACGTTAGGGCAAAAAGAATTCGCTAAACTCGACAAAGCCAACATTGCTTATCGACTACCGACAGTGGGCGCTAAAGTGATTAATGGAAAGCTGCACACCAATATTGCTTTTCCAGGCTTACAGATTGAATATCGAGACCAAAGAGGCATCTGGACTCTGTTCAAGCAACCCGTTGAAGTGACTGGTGAGGTTGAGGTTCGCACAATATCACCAGATGGCAACAGAAAAGGTAGAAGTTTGAGTTTATCTAATCGCTAGATAAATACCAAGCTACACTTGCATACCGATTACATAAGGCGTTAAACAGATTGTTAACGCCTTTTTTATGTCTTTAATATGAGTAAATCACTCATTTTTATATTTTTATTATAATGAGATTGTTATTTGTAAACAGTCGCTTAGCTTGTTATATAGCATCATTGTAGTTTCATTGTTAAAAAACAAATGACAACGCTGTCATTTGTGGTGTAACATTAAGTTAACTTATTCAGGAAGCCAGCCGTATCGTGGGTATTTTCGAATACTGTTGTTTATTTAGCGTTTGAATAACGCTGCTTAACACGGCTTAAATAGAAGAGATAAGAGGGATGTCATGGGCGTTAACTTGCAAACTGAATCACAGCTTTTTATTGGCATCGATGGTGGTGGTAGTAAATGCCGCGCAACAATATTTTGTCCTCAAAGAGGTGTGATAGGAACTGGTGTCGCCGGTAGAGCTAATCCATTACATGGCTTAGAGCAAACCTTCGAATCTATTCTCGCATCTACTCAACTGGCTATTTCTGATGCCAAACTTAACCCTGATGCTGTTAGCAGGCTAGTTGCTGGTCTTGGCTTAGCAGGGGTTAACGTGCCGCGTTTATATGACCTTGTTAACCAATGGCAGCATCCTTTTGCCAAAATGTATCTGACAACAGATTTACATACTGCTTGTATCGGTGCCCATGAAGGCAACGATGGTGCGGTAATTATCACTGGCACTGGCTCTTGCGGTTATGCACATGTTGGTAACCAAAACTTATTAATTGGCGGCCATGGTTTTGCTTTAGGAGACAAGGGGAGCGGAGCGTGGTTAGGCCAACAAGCTGCCGAGCACGTGCTATTAAACCTTGATGGCTTTGCTGAAGACACTCAATTAACTCAGCCTCTTTTAGCTCACTTTAATGTAACGGATGCAATGGGACTGGTTGAGAATCTTGCAGGCCAGTCTTCAAGTACCTATGCCCAATTAGCTCGCATTGTATTACAACAGGCAGAGCAAGGTGATGCCGTTGCCATTTCAATTGTTAAACAAGGCGCAAAATACATTAGCAACATGGCTCGCAAGCTTTTTGTATTGCAACCAACACGCTTTTCAATGATAGGTGGCCTAGCTGAACCTTTAGCTGTCTGGCTTGATAAAGATGTTGTCGCCAGGGTTGAGCTTGCTATTTCACCGCCAGAAATCGGCGCAATACTTTTTGCGCGTCAAGAATTTGCAGCTCAACAACATAACCGCGAAGTGTCTTAATACCAAGTGCAGACCGCTAACCAATAGCGGTGAATCACTAAAACTTTGCGAAAAACTTATGCGCCAGACTTAAGCAAAAACTTATACGACAAACTTAAGCGACAAACTTAATCATCATATTTAAACATCTGTAGGCTGCACCATTGCATCTTACTCACAATCATTAATAGGGTTAAACCGATGACAGATACAATTATGGAGCTAGAAGCTCGCTCTGCACCACAAAAAATTGCTGATCAACTTGCTGCTAATGCTGGCTTAACGAAAGAACTTGGTGAAAAACTACGTGCTTTCAAACCTAAATTTGTGATGATAGTGGGTCGTGGTTCATCAGATCATGCAGGTGTATTTGCTAAGTATTTGTTTGAAATTGAAGTGGGTATTCCTACTTTTGCCGCGGCGCCGTCAGTTGCCAGTGTATATGGCAAGTCATTACAACTTGAAGGCGGACTCGTCATTGTTATCTCTCAGTCAGGCCGTAGCCCTGACATTTTAGCCCAAGCAAGAATGGCTAAAAATGCAGGCGCATTTTGCGTGGCTCTTGTGAATGATGAAACAGCACCGATTAAAGATATTGTCGATGTTGTACTGCCACTGCGTGCAGGTGAAGAAAAAGCGGTAGCAGCAACTAAAAGCTATTTAGCGACGTTATCTGCCATTGTTCAATTAACAGCTGAATGGACTCAAAGCGAGTCATTAGCTGCTGCAGTTGATTCAATGCCATCTGCACTTCAAACGGCTGTTGATTCAGCGCCTCAGTTAACACCAGAATCATTAGAGGGTGTGAATAATTTAGTGGTACTCGGCCGTGGATTAGGTTATGCCGTGACAAAAGAAATTGCACTTAAAATGAAAGAGGTTTGCTCTATTCATGCCGAATCTTTCAGTAGTGCTGAGTTTTTACATGGACCTGTGACACTGGTTGAGAAGAAGCTTGCGATTGTCGATGCTTGCATCAACGATGAATCTTACGAAAGCCATATTGAGCAGATTGAAAATGTGTCTCAGCGCGGCGCAGACTTAGTGCATTTAAATCAAACCTCAAAAGATATTCATCCACGTGTTGCTCCATTGGCATTATTGCAACGCTTTTACATTGATGTTGCTGCTGTAGCAGTTGCACGAGGTATTGACCCAGATCAGCCTGAAGGGCTTAAAAAAGTCACTCAAACCCTGTAAATTAAATTTTCACTGTACTGTACTGTACTGGACTGTCCTGTACTGAGCTGAACCAAACTTAAGTATAAGAACGTTAGGTTTAGCAACGTTAGGTTTAACAAAGTTAATAAGTGCCCTAAAGAGACACACTATGAAGCAAACTCTGATTGTAGATAAATATTTTGATGGCGAACTGTTTCAGCCAAGAGCTGCGATAACCGTTGAAAACGGTGTCATTTCAGCAATTAATCACATTGCAGATACCGGTCTAGATTTACAGTTAGTGGATGAATACGCTTTAGAGAATGTGACTCATTTACAGGGTAAATTGGTACCAGGATTTGTTGATGTGCAAGTAAATGGCGGCGGCGGGGCACTGTTTAATGCTCAGCCTACGCTAGATTGCATTAAAACGATCGGTGCGGCCCATTCCAAGTTCGGCACCACAGGCTTTTTACCGACACTTATTACAGATAAAGTTGAAGTCATGGCAAAAGCGGCGGATGCAGTTGCTGAAGCGATTGCATCAAAAACTGTCGGCGTATTAGGGATTCACTTTGAAGGACCGCATTTAAGTGTGCCGAAAAAGGGGGTTCATCCTCAATCGTTCATTCGAACCATTTCTGATGAAGAGTTAGCGATTTTTGCTCGCAAAGATTTAGGTATTAAAGTGGTGACTTTAGCCCCTGAAAATGTGTCTGCTGAGGTGATAAAAACCTTAGTCTCACATGATGTTAAAGTGTGTTTAGGTCATTCAAATGCCGATTACGATACGGTTGTAGCGGCACTAGAAGCTGGAGCTGACGGCTTTACTCATTTATTTAATGCAATGTCTGGTTTCGGTTCAAGAGAACCTGGCATGGTGGGCGCGGCGTTAGAAAGCGAACATGCGTGGTGTGGTTTAATTGTCGATGGTCACCATGTCCACAGCGCGACAGCGAAAGTAGCAATTAACGCTAAACCGCAAGGAAAAGTCATGCTGGTCACAGACGCTATGCCGCCGGTCGGCATGGATGATAATGCCAGTTTTGAACTATTTGGCACTGAGGTCATTAGACAAGGCGATAGGCTTAATGCAAAGTCAGGTGAACTGGCTGGTTGTGTGTTAGATATGGTGGGAGCAGTTAATAACAGTGTCAGTATGCTAGGTTTATCTCATGAAGAAGCACTTAGAATGGCATCACTTTATCCTGCTCAATACCTTAATAAAACAGAACTAGGCAAAATTGCTGTTGGTCAGCAAGCCGACTTTGTTCTGCTTAATTCGCAACAGACAGTGAGTCAAACTTACATCAAGGGTGAGCTGATTTATAGCGACGTTGCTTACACAGAATCTAACGCTCAAGGTGTTTAAGATGCCTAGCCCACTCACATCGCAACCTTTAAGTAATGTTCAAGAAGGCCAATACGTAAGCGCAAACACAAAAGCCAGTAAGCCGTCTAAACCGCGTCTTATGTCACTTGATGCTCTTCGTGGTTTTGACATGTTTTGGATTTTAGGTGGTGAAGGCTTATTTGCTGCATTACTCGTGTTAACGGGCTGGAGTGGATGGCAATGGTTTGATGGCCAAATGCACCACAGCCAATGGCATGGTTTTACTTTTTATGATGTTATATTCCCTTTATTTATCTTCTTATCTGGTGTCGCTTTAGGCTTATCTCCTAAAAGGTTAGACAAGTTACCACTTTCACAACGTACCCCCATATATCGCCATGCGTTTAAACGCCTTGGTTTATTGATTTTATTAGGCGTTCTTTATAACCATGGTTGGGGCACTGGCGCGCCTGTAGATCCTGAGCAGGTCCGATACGCAAGCGTGTTAGCACGTATTGGTTTCGCTTGGTTTATTGGTGCAATGCTTGTGTGGCACACAAGTTTACGAACTCAAATCATTAGCGCATTCGCCATTTTAATTGGTTATGGCTTATTGCAATTATTCATGCCGTTTCCTAACGGTCAAGCTGGCCAGTTTACTCAATCGGGGAGTATCAACGCATATATTGATACCTTATTCCTTCCAGGTATTTCCTATCAAAATCGAGCATTAGATCCTGAAGGTATTCTTTCGACACTCCCTGCTGTGGTTAATGGTTTAATTGGCGTCTTTGTCGGACAGTATCTCGTAAAACAGCAGCAAGCATTGAACAAATTGTCTGGCGAATGGGTAAAAGTCATAACCCTATTGCTCGTTGGTGCATTATTAATTGGTTTAGGTTGGTTAGTTGATATGATCATTCCAGTTAATAAAGACTTATGGACTAGCAGCTTTGTTTTGGTGACGTCTGGCTGGAGCATGGTATTTTTAGCGATTTTCTACGGCATCGTGGATGTCTTAAAGTGGCAAAAATGGTCGTTGGTATTTGTAGTGATTGGCACGAATGCCATTATCATCTATCTCGCATCTAGTTTAATGAACTGGCAGTATTTTGCTCAAAGTCTATTTGGTGGTGTAGTCAATGCCGCACCAGCTAGTTGGCAACAATTACTCTCAGTGTTGAGTTTACTCGCTGTGCAATGGTTAGCCTTGTTATGGCTATATCAACGTAAGATATTTATTAGAATTTAAGAGCGACTGAAGTTATCTGCTTTAGTGGCGATTTAAGTGCTTGGCTTGTTTAGTAATTTCTCAAGCCTGATTTTCACTTGTTATGGTTCTACCAGTTAAAGGAATGACAGCGTTGTCTTTGTGGTGTTTATGTTTTAACATGAATTGCATATTTGCTATGAAATGAGTTAACAATTCGGCATCATAGCAATGCTAAAACCTCAATAACAATAAGACACATATGGGGCGGTAACGAGCGGTTATTGCCAGATATTAATGACAATAAGAAGCAGGTTTATGGAAACTACAATGAATAACAGCCAGCAAAAAAGCAGTGTACTGCCGATGGCGATTGTCGCCATTCTCTTTTTCGTACTCGGGTTTGCCACTTGGCTAAACGGCTCATTGATGCCGTACCTTAAACAGATTTTACAACTCACCCCATTTCAAGCTTCACTGATCTTATTTTCCTTCTATATTGCCGTGACCTTTACTGCACTGCCATCTGCATGGGTTATACGTAAAGTGGGCTATAAATCTGGCATGGCCTTAGGCATGGGGATCATGATGATCGCTGGCTTATTGTTTATTCCAGCCGCTAAAACTCAGATATTTCCATTGTTCTTATTAGCGCAATTAGTCATGGGGACTGGGCAGACTTTATTACAAACTGCGGTTAATCCTTATGTAGTTCGCTTAGGCCCAGAAGAGTCAGCTGCAGCGCGTGTGAGTGTGATGGGGATTTTAAATAAAGGTGCTGGTGTTATTGCGCCAATGGTATTTACAGCTTTGATTCTAGATAGCTTTAAAGACCGTGTTGGCACGACCTTAACTCAAATACAGATTGATGAAATGGCCAATAGTTTAATCCTTCCTTACTTAGGGATGGCGATATTCATTGGTGTATTAGCGTTTGCAGTGAAAAAATCACCTTTGCCAGAATTGGAGCAAGAAGCAGAGGAAGGTTCAGAGAAAGGGCAAATTAAAGAGGCCTTAGCTCGTCCTAACTTGGCTTTAGGTGTGGTTGCATTATTTGTATACGTTGCTGTCGAAGTGATTGCTGGTGATACCATTGGCACCTACGCGTTAACCTTAGGCGTTGAAAATTACGGGGTAATGACCTCATACACTATGGTGTGTATGGTGATAGGTTACACGCTGGGTATTATCTGTATTCCTCGATTTATATCACAGCCTAATGCGTTACTGATTAGCGCAATACTAGGCGTAATATTATCATTAGGTATTGTGTTTGGTGACAGTGAATCTTTTACTATTGCTAATATAATATTAGTGCCGTTTGGTGGAGCTGAACTACCAGATACATTACTGCTTATTGCATTTTTAGGTCTAGCGAATGCTATCGTGTGGCCAGCAGTATGGCCTTTAGCACTCTCAGGTATGGGTAAGTTAACCAGTACCGGTTCTGCGCTACTGATTATGGGTATTGCTGGTGGCGCTTTTGGACCTGTGTTTTGGGGGCTAACAAGCTCTGCTACTTCTCTTGGTATGCAAGGCGGCTACTTAGTGATGATCCCATGTTACTTATTCATTTTATTCTATGCCGTCAAAGGTCATAAGATGACGAGCTGGAAATAAGACATTTGATAGTGATAAACGTGACAGTTCTAGTCCTGAAGTGATAAGTCAGGTCATCTAAATCAAGTTTATTTTATCCAATAAAAAGCCACTCGATTGAGTGGCTTTGTTGATTATTAATCATCATTTATTGATGATGTGATTAATCGACATTAGTGATTAGCAGGTTGCTCTAACTTCTCCATCACTTGCTTCAAGCTGAAGCTTGCCGCTTTTTGTCTTGGAGGGTATTCCTTAAATGTTTCAAGGAAAGTAGCAACATAAGCCTGCGCTGGTACTAACAAATATGCACGGTCAATCAACCAATCATAATAAGTGTTAGAGGTACGGTCAGCTGTTTCGTATGGGTCCATACGCAGGTTAAATATTTTAGGAAGACGTAACTCAACAAAAGGTTCTGCCCAGATTTGAAGCGTACCTGTTACTCGCTGCTCTAAGAATACTGCTTTCCAGTTCTTATAACGTAGTGCAGCCAAGTCGCCATCATCAGTAAAGTAGAAAATTTCTTCACGTGGGCCCGCTTTCTCTTTACCTGTTAGGTAAGGTAGGAAGTTATAACCATCAAGATGGTTTTTAAACTTTTTACCATTTGCGCTGTAACCTTTCAGGAGTTTATCTTTAATTTTAGTATCACCAGCCGCAGCTGCGAATGTTGGCAGCCAATCCATGTGATGCATGATTTCGTTGGATACACTACCTGGTTCAATATTCCCTGGCCATCTCACCATAGCAGGAACACGGAAAGCGCCTTCCCAACTGGTATTTTTCTCACTTCTAAATGGCGTTAAACCTGCATCTGGCCAAGTGTTCATATGCGGGCCATTATCAGTTGAGTAAAACACAATAGTGTTATCTTTAATGCCTAAGTCATCTACTTTTTTCAGCAGCTCACCAACATGGTTATCATGTTCAACCATACCGTCAGCATAGTTGCTTAAGCTACTAGAGCCTTGTAACTCAGGTTTGATGTGAGTGCGGAAATGCATACGAGTTGCATTCCACCAGACAAAGAAAGGCTTCTTAGATTTTACGCTTTTTTCCATAAAATCAAGGGCTGCTGAGACGGTTTCGTCATCAATGGTTTCCATTCTTTTTTTACTTAGTGGGCCAGTATCTTCAATTTTACCGTCAGCTGTAGATCTGATAACGCCACGTGGACCGAACTTTTTCAAAAACTCAGGATCTTTTGGGTAATCGACATTCTCAGGTTCTTCTTCAGCATTTAGATGGTACAAGTTACCTAAAAATTCATCAAAGCCATGCGCTGTAGGTAAAAACTCATCCTTATCTCCAAGGTGGTTTTTACCAAATTGACCAGTGGCATAACCAAGAGGTTTCAATACTTCAGCGATAGTCGCGTCTTCAGCTTGTAGGCCGATATCAGCACCTGGAAGTCCAACTTTACTTAAACCTGTTCTAAAAACACTTTGGCCAGTGATAAAGGTTGAGCGCCCTGCAGTACATGATTGCTCACCGTAGTAATCGGTAAACATCAGTCCTTCTTTAGCAATACTATCAATGTTAGGTGTTTTATAGCCCATCAAACCAAACGTATAAGCACTGACATTGGCTTGGCCAATATCATCACCCCATATAACTAATATATTTGGCTTACTGGCTGCAGCAGCGCTTGCTGAAAGCATACCTATAGTAACTGCAGTAGTTACTCCTAGGAACTTCTTGATTCTAACCATGTTAATTTCCCTATATGACTTGAAGATTGAAGTAGTACATAAACAACACTAAGTATTAACGTAACAGCTAAATTAGATATTCAACAAGTAGTAATAAGTGTTGTTTACATAAATATAGTGTAAATATGAATAAATATTTCACTGATGCGATAGTGTGACTAAAGCAAGACTAGTTAGTCACCAATACAGGTTGATGACAGATTTAGATCACTATTAAAACAGAATGAGGGAAGGTGAGTTGTTTGCCAAGGTGCTTACTTAATTGCTTAGGTGTTGATTTGAATTATGTATGAGTGAGTTGTGAGACAAATTTTAGACACAAAAAAGCCACTCTATTGAGTGGCTGTTTTGTATATGGTGCCGGCACCAAGAGTCGAACTCGGGACCTACTGATTACAAGTCAGTTGCTCTACCAACTGAGCTATGCCGGCTTATCTTTTTAACAGTGACAACACTATTAAATAAATTGTGGTGCCCGAACCCGGAATCGAACCAGGGACACGAGGATTTTCAATCCTCTGCTCTACCGACTGAGCTATTCGGGCAACTAAACTAAAGCGTTAGTTATCTACTTCAAACTGACAATATACTTGGTGGTTAACACCTGTCTCGTTTGGAGTGCGCACATACTATAGTCATGGTTCTCATCGTGCAAGTGCTTTTTAGCACTTTTGAACCAATCAGCGCTTAAGCGGCGATATAATATGCAAGCTAGCGATGAAATGTCTCTTTGGGGAGCTTACGTGGTAAAAATAGAAGCATGAAGGCTACAGAGAACAGGTAGTTTGTTACTCGGCTAATGATGACCTAGAGGCAATACCATATGTTAACTAATATTGAAGCGGTTTTTTTTGAAGTGCTTATTCAGAGCCAGTATATGAGTATGCATTAATTAGCTAACTTGACTTGAGTGTTGAATAAAGAAAATGAGATAAGTGCTTTAGAGTTTTTATCTAAAAACAGATACAAAAAAGCCACTCTATTGAGTGGCTGTTCTGTATATGGTGCCGGCACCAAGAGTCGAACTCGGGACCTACTGATTACAAGTCAGTTGCTCTACCAACTGAGCTATGCCGGCTTATTTTTTTAACAGTGATAACACTATTAATTAAATGATGGTGCCCGAACCCGGAATCGAACCAGGGACACGAGGATTTTCAATCCTCTGCTCTACCGACTGAGCTATTCGGGCAACTAAACTAAGTGTTAGTTAACTACTTCAAACTAGCTGCTAACTCACTTGTTAGTGGCTGTGTCGTTTGGAGTGCGCACATATTATAGGGATGGATTTAAACACGCAAGTGGTTTTTTAAAACTTTTTAATTGTTCGCTTAGTTAGTATCCAAAATGGTGCTTTTTTGATGGTTTTTACATAGAGGTTGAATCATTTCTTTCAACTCTATTTCACTCTTCAGTTTGCGGAAGGAATGACAGTTTAGATGTTATGACAAAAGCATTTGGTTTCCACAAGCACAACCTTTCGAAAAAATAGGATGTTTTAGGTTCTATTTTGCGATTTTATTTTAGGGTTAAAGCTATAAGATAAACATCATCGAAATACAGAGGGACATGCTCGATGTTAGCAAATACTAAAAATGGCTATGGTTTAGTGACAATCATTATCCATTGGTTAAGCGCCTTAGCCATCATAGGTTTATTTGGCCTAGGTTTTTGGATGGTGGATCTGACTTATTACAGTAGTTGGTATAAAACAGCTCCCGATATTCACAAAAGTGTCGGTATTCTGCTACTGGGGTTAACCTTGCTAAGGGTTTTATGGCGCTTCTTTTCTGTTAAACCTCAACCTGAACAATCTCATAAGGCTTGGGAACAGGTTGCAGCTAAGTGGGCTCATCGAGTGTTGTACGCTTTAATGCTGTTAATAATGGTAAGCGGCTTTTTAATTTCAACTGCAGATGGCAGAGGTATTTTGGTGTTTGATTGGTTTGAAGTGCCTTCATTAGGCAGCTTTATTTCTAACCAAGAAGATATTGCTGGGCTAGTTCATCAGTATTTGGCTTATAGCTTAATTGCACTCGTTATCATCCATGCAGCTGGCGCGATTAAACACCAGCTTAAGGATAAAGACGGTACGTTAAGCAAAATGATTAAACCGATTCGAAAATAATTTAGCTCGGCTTGTTAGCTCAGGATAATCAGTCAGCTCGGTATATTCAGCTTGGTATATTCAGTTCGGTATATAGAGCTCGGTAAATAAAGCTCAGTAAATAAAGTATTGGCAGTCATAGCGACTCAATATTTGATACACGATTAACTGAGTTTGATTTTATTTAGACAGACAACAGACTTTTATCAACAGATTTTATCAATACATTTTATCTACTAAAGATTTATATAAGGGAATAGCAAAATGAAAAAGCAACTTATTGGCACACTAATCGGTTCAGCACTTTTAATGCCACTGACAGCGAATGCTGCAGACTATGTTATTGATACTCAGGGAGCTCACGCTTCTATCCAATTTAAAGTCAATCATCTGGGTTATAGCTTTGTAGCTGGCCGTTTTAATGATTTTGGTGGTTATTTTAGCTATGACGCAGCGAACATAGCTGGTTCAGCTATTAACGTGACTATTAATACGACCAGTGTTGACTCTAACCATGCAGAAAGAGATAAGCATTTACGTGGCAGTGATTTTCTAAATACAGGTAAATTTCCACAGGCTGAATTCGCATCTACCAGTGTCGAAGATAAAGGTAATGGTCAACTTGTGCTGAATGGTAATTTAACCTTAAATGGTGTGACTAAACCGATTGCCATTGATGCAGCATTTATTGGCGAAGGCAAAGATCCATGGGGTGGATACCGTGCAGGTTTTGCAGGTACAACTGAATTTGCGATGAAAGACTTTGGGATCAAAATGGACTTAGGGCCAGCGTCTGCCAATGTGACTTTAGATCTTATTGTTGAAGGTATTAAGCAATAAATTTGATGTTGTTGCCAGAAGTCGAATGCTAACTGGTTATATAATCATGCCGCTTAACTTTATCCAAAACAGTAAAGCAATAGCGGCATTTTTGTGTCTTTATAGGTATTTAAATCACCATATAATAGCTATTTAATCAGTTTGATTTTACCGAATACATCTGCACTTTTATAACCTCGATTCATATCGCCATCAACCGCTTTTATAGGATGCGAACCGATAAAATTCTCTCTTTGCTTTGAACCATCATTGTCACAATAAGCGAGCATGAACCCCATAACTTTACCGGCAGAAAGCGTAATAGGTGACACTTGGTTATGTGCAAAAGCATCTAAACTATCATCATAGCTGTCAGGAAAGATGTGAATAGCCACCTCCCAGTATATCTTTTTAGGATTAATAGGATCACGAGTCCAAACTGTTTCGATATGTTCATTAAAGGTCATGGCTTGTTTAAGAGTGGAGAAGTCAGCAACTTGTCGGTCTAACGCCACGTGATATGCAAACGCATTGTGGTTAAATTGATGCTCTCCACCTGATGCATCTTCATCTAAAAATACCTCAACAGTATCATCATCCCAATATAGAACCGTTGGATCAGCAGTTTGATCGAACAGTACGTCATCAATAATTTCTGCGAGTAAAAACAACTTATCTTCACGCCAGAGTAATTTGTATTGGCCACTGAAATCATCTGCTGAAATAGCAGGGCCGATAATCATTTGATCAATGGGGTGCCATTTAGCTTGCTGCCAGTCTGATTCGCTAGGGATGCCATCAAGAGTGATGTCACTATTGGCTTTATTAACCTCAATGATTTGATGGCTGTGTTCTTGATGCAATGTTTCAGTTGATAACTCGGCTGCAGCAACGGATAGTGTGCTAAAAAAAGGGCTTATAATTAATGCTAGGGCTACAGCGGTATGGTTAACAGCGCTATGGTTGAATTTAACTCGGTTGAACATGCCTAAGCTAGCTGTTGTCAGGTCATGATTTTGTTTATTGGGGATACGATAACGATTACTAAACCATTCCATAGTTTTCTTGCTCCGAATCTGCATCTTATACTTTGTGATAAGTGTACTTGTGTTTAAAAATAACGTCACAGGCAGTCTATTCTATATGGTATTCGAATAAATAGATTAGATAATGCTAAAAGATAACAAATTCCAAAAGTGTTATCTAATCTATTGTTTTTAAATCGTTAAATAATATCTATGCTCAGTTAATTAACAGAGGGTGCCAATGGGAGAGCAACCTCAATGCAATAATTTTGCTTTGGCTTTATCGCTAATATAAATTCGCCCTGTTGATTGATATGAAGTGGAATCCCATCAACTAACACTTGCTGCTCTGAGATATGTTCTTCACGTTTTACATTGAGTTTAATTGTTGATTGTCTAAACAGACGAGTGACCTCTAACTTGTCCCAAGCGCTCGGTAACTGAGGTTGAATTTTAAGACCGTCTTTAATCCCTTTTAAGCCAATTAATTGCTCGATGACGATTCGGTAAATCCATGCAACGGTGCCAGTATTAAATA
This sequence comes from Shewanella sp. 10N.286.51.B7, assembly GCF_002873615.1. Classification (NCBI taxonomy): domain Bacteria; kingdom Pseudomonadati; phylum Pseudomonadota; class Gammaproteobacteria; order Alteromonadales; family Shewanellaceae; genus Shewanella; species Shewanella sp. 10N.286.51.B7. The sequence goes on along the minus strand of NZ_MCUF01000048.1, from coordinate 41,225 downwards.
ATTGGCTGGATTTACCTGCATCTTCAGGGTATTGAAAGTAAGCGCCGCGATAATAATTAGGGATAAATACAGGCAGTTGACCTCGGGCGAGGGTATCGCTATCTGAGCTAGGATTAATCATGGTATTTAATAGCTCAAAAGCTGTGTCGGTTTCACCTCTCTCAAACAAAGCAAAAATATAAAATGCGCCAGCATGATTATAAACTGAGCCATTTTCGCCGGTACCAGGGAATTTTTGCGTAAGCCTACCGACTTCTTCATGCATATGGGTATAACTTGGCGCCAGCATCATCATTCCAAAGGGGGTTTGCAATTGTTGCTTGATTTGAGCCTGCATTAATGGCCATTGTTGCTCTGTGATGGCGCCAGAAAGCATGGAAAAACTTTGCGGGTTTAAATAGATTCGCCCTTCAGTATTTGCGCTGACACCGAAACAGTTGCCTGCATCGGTAATGCCTCGCGCAAACCATTCACCATCCCAGCAATGTTGGTTTACATCCTGATTTAAAGTATTGGCTTGTTGTTGCCATTTATCTGCTTGCGCATTTTCCCCAATAGCCACACTGACATCGGCCCATAACTTCATACTGTAGGCGCTTGCAAGGCTTAACCAGCTAGAAACACCGATGCCTTTATAGCCAACCATATTCATCGGATCGCACCAATCACCTTGGTTAATATAATTCAGGCCTCTGCTATCTCTTTGTGACCATAAATAATCTAGGGCGAGGTTTATGTGTTCCAGCACGCTCACGCTATATTGATTATCTGAAAAGGGGATGTCTTGGTTAAGAAAGTCGTAATCACCAGTTTCATTTAAATAGGCTTCAATACAAATCACCAGCCAAACGCAATGATCTGTATGTGGGATTTGATTAATATACTTAAGCTCTGAATCTGCATTTAACAAAACACCATCGGGCATTTCACCATTTTTATGTTGTTGTGACAGGGCTTTTATAAAGGCACTTTTGGTTTTATCAGGGCTGATATACATCATCCCCATCGCATCTTGTAAGTAATTCCTAGTTTGCGGATCGGTGCTAAGGCGGTTGACATCACCATGATAAAAAACTTGCCTTGGCAGCCAATGATTAATGAAATTATCAAGTGCATTATTTGGGCTGCTAATTTCAAGTTTATTATCAGAAGTGGCAATATACTGCTGATATTTTTGTTTTGCCTTATTCAGTTTTTGTTCTGAACTGAGATACTTTTGTTTGAGCTGCTTAGCTTCCTTAGCATCTTTAACTGGGGCAAAGATAAAGTTAAATTGCGATGACTCTTCAGAGCTTAAGCTTTGCGTAAACTGCATTATGGCAGCAGGAGTTTGATAATGGGCAGGTTTAGAGGCTAAATGTTCATTTTTTATAGCATCAGGATTATTCAATCCGCCTTCACCTTCAAAAATAACTTGTCGAGTCTCGTAGCTGGTTGGTTTTTTATCACTGATAAAAACCGTGGTGTCCTTAAAGTCTTTTTGAACAGGGTATTGTTCAACTTTTTGATAAGGCGTGACTGATTCACACAAAATGCTAGTAAGCGTGTCATCAAATCTTGCAGATTGATTCATCCAAGACATGTAGCCGACAGGGAAATAACTGTAGATGCTTAAATCTCGAATACTATCAGCATGATTGGTGACGCTAAGTTGCCAAAGTTCGGCTGTATCTTCTGCAGTTAACGATAAGCTCAGGTGGCAAGTTAGATTTAAATGCTCCACTTTCCAACTAATTTTATGTTTATCGACGATAAACTCAAACTTACTGTGCGCTTGTTTTACTGGGGCATAAGGGACTGAAAATATCTCACCCGTTTGATTATCCTTTATGTAGAAAAAGCGCCCCGGATGGTGGCTAAAATAGGCGTGCTCAGGCTGCATAAATGTCTTGGCTTCAAGGGCGGGGCCATGAGCGTATTTAGCCGGTTCTGGTTGCATAAATTGAGCAACGGCATAACCTCGACAATTCATTTGAATCATCATGTTTTCATTCCACAGAAACCCACATGCATTTGGCATGCTGGTTGGGCTATGTAGACTGACAGCGCCATTTTGTTGGTTGTAAGTGATCACTATCTTAGTCCTGCACTGCTGTGTTGTTAGTGTTGTTAGTGTTTGTAGTGTCGACTTGTTTCGAGTCAGGTGAATATAAGCTTTGGTTAATGTCATGCATTGTTTGTTCATCTAAGCTGTAATGCTTTACTACCCAAACCGCTAATACTGCAAATACCGCAGGGATCAGGGTATTAAGCAATAATATGCCCATAAGCGAATCTGGCGATTGTTGCTGATTGGCCACATACCCCATTGAAGATAAAAGCCAGCCAATCATGGCGCCTGCAAAAGCGCCGCCTAGTTTTTGTGAGAATGCCGCAGCAGAGAAAATCATTGCAGTGGCGCGGCGGCCATTTTTGTATTGCGAATAATCTGCGGTGTCAGCGTACATTGAAAATACCAAAGGAGACTTAGGGCCTAAGCAAAAACCAATCAAGGCCTGCATGATAAACATCAAGGTTAAATTTTGCGGTGGGATTAAGTAAAAACCTGCAGACAAAACAGCCACTAGGCTCATTAAGCCAATCAGTAAACTGCGTTTATCAAAGTAGCGGCTCAGTAATGGGGTTGAAGCTGCACCTATTGCCAGCGAAATCATATATACCGCAGTGAAAGTACCAATTAAGTCCTCTCGGCCAACATAATACTTAAAGTAGAACGTACCCGTACTCGCCCGCAGTGTGATGGTGAACATGATGATTAAGGCGAGTGAGAACAAGATAAGCCAGGGTTTGTTGTTCGTTAAATCCATGATGTCTTGTTTGATACTGGTTCGCTGATTTTTTGGCGGCGCAATGCGTTCTTTGGTGGCAAAAAAAGTCAGCGTAAATAACACTGCTGAGATAATGCCATAGCAGCCCATGGTCATTTGCCAGCCTAAAGCTTCGTTGCCATTTCCAAGTAGATTAACCAGTTCTGGTGTCATATAAGCCACTAAGGTGCCACCAGAAAATGCGCCAATAAATCTAAAACTGGTTAAGGTTGTGCGCTCTTGACTATCGGATGTTACTACACCAAGCAAAGCACCATAAGGCACATTAATAAAGGTATAGGCAAGCATCATAAATATATATGTGCCGTACGCCCAAATGAGTTTTCCATCATCGCCTAAATCAGGGACGGTGAAGGTAAGTACACCTGCTGCAGCTATGGGTAATATGCCGAGCAAAAGATAAGGCCTGAACTTGCCGAAACGTGTGGACGTTCTATCAGCTAATGCGCCCATTAATGGATCTGAAACAGCATCTATTATGCGAGTCACTAACATCATGGTACCGACGGCAGCAGCAGAAATACCGAAAACGTCGGTATAAAAAATAAATAGAAAGACATCGAAAACACGCCAATAAAAGTTAGATGCCACATCCCCGAGGGCATAACCGACTTTTTCTTTGAGTGATAACTTTTCAGATTGAGGTGTCACAGGTGATATTTTAGGTTCTTGAGCCATTGTTATTATTACCTTGGTTGATTCCATCCAAATTTGGTATTTATGGCAACTTTACAGCTAACTGATTTTTAATGCTTTTTATATTTAACAATTAGTGTAAGCGCTTACATTGTTGTTAGAATGTAAATGATTAATCATTTTTTGACCAGTATTAATTTATTCAAGATTGAATTTGAAGTAGCTTTATTGGGCATTAAAAATCAATTCTTGCTGAGCGATGACACAAAAGGAGTCGCTAATAAAGAGGATAGAAAAGCTGCAAATTCAATATTAAGAATGTTGCAAGGAAGGGGCAGTTAGCTTGGAAAAGTAAACACTAGCTTGGTATAAACACTAGGTCATATAAACTGTAGCTCGTATAAACTGTAGCTCGTATAAATAATAGCTTGGTATAAGTAAGGGCTTGTATAAGATAGTAGCTTGTAAAAATAATAGCTTGGTATAAGTAATGGCTTATATAAGATAGTAGCTTGTATAAATAACAGCTTGGCGTAATAAACCTCTGAGTTTTAAAATGCCCGACAAATTGTTTTATCGGGCATTAAGTTGTGACTAATAGAAAAGCAGTATTTTGTTATTTCAGCATTTCTTGCACTCGAATGACCTGAGCGCGATAACCTGTTGCAAACATATCGTGGCTGTTAATGTTTATTCGTACAGCGGGTTCAGTTTCACCATATCTATGTTCAACTAAAATAGATTGTACTTTACCTGTGGTGTCGTCCATTTTTAAGTTGCCATATCCGCCCCCTAATCCAAACAGGCCGGCCGAGGCAAAATAGCTCATCATACTGTCTTTATCTTCTTGATACTTAACGATTGAAGTCACAGGTGAGTACCCACTATAACCTAGCTCAGTTTTGCCATATTCCCATACTTGTTCAACGGTGAGTTTTTGCTCATCGATTTTGTATTCTACTGAGCGAGAATATTTTTCATTGGCAAACATCGGTTGACCAAGGTGGCGACCGTCACCGTTATCAAATACGGTTAGAGTTCCTTTTTGCGGTACTCTATAGGCTGTGTGTGAGGTGTAAGAAAAATCAAAGTTAGTGCCTCTACATTGGCCTTTTTCATTACAGTTTAATGCTTTGCCTTTACTGTCTACAGGGGTCAGTAGTTTATCAGCAAACTTTTCAGACCAGCCTTTTGATGGGCTTAATATCCATTTGATTTGCTTGTCACGACCTATTTTAATAACGGCTGATTGATGACGTGAACTGATAATAATACTGTCGTCAGTGGGATCGTAATCCACGGAGTTTACGTGGATCCAATTACGGCCGGTTTCGACACCATGAATATCGCCATAGGGCGCATTTTGTAAACCTTCAAGTGTAGTCTGATGCCCAGCTTGTGAGGCATTAATATTTAAACACACAGCGCCAGCATCAAGAGATAACAATGCATCGTCTCGCATTGGATCAAGAATACTGTTCAAGTCCCAGTAATCGACGAGTTTACCTGTGCTATCAACTTCAATAATTTGATCGCGAATAGTGTTTACTAACTTACCGTCAGGACGGCGGTAGTCTTTGGCTGCAGCGCGAATAAAGATATTTCCGTTAGCACCTTCAATTCCTTCGTGCGATGCATCAATAAAGTTACCTGGTAAGCTATGTTCAGAAATCATTCTGCCCATCAAAGACATCTTTTTCCAACCTTGGCCTTGAACCCAAACCATGTTGCCATCTTCGGTAACATTCATTCCCATAGCGTAACCGGCATTTTCAAAGCTTTTTGAATCGTGAGTTGTGTATGGGTTTAAATACCAGCGGATATCGCCAGCAGTATCGATAATAAAGAAGCCAGGCTTGCCATCCCAAGAAAAGGCGCCAGGAGCATCTGGATTGTTATGAGCTAATTGGCCTGTTTTGCCATCAGGGTTAGTCCAGTTGACGAAATATAGTCGGTCTTTAAAGTCTGCATCGACATGCTCAACTTCAACCAGAGGGGCTTTAGCCCATTGGCTTTCTGAAAAACCCATATCAATATCTGGTGTGAGCATCTGATAGTCATGGCTATGCTGTTTACCGTTTTGAGTCCAGTTAACTGTAAAGTGGTTCATCAGGGCAGGGTACAAGCCAAATATGGGTACGCCACCTTCATTCATCACACGCATGTCATCAACTTGGTAGTGAATACTTACACCCGTGTCATCTTTTGCATGAACTGTCACTTCTACATCTGAAATCGTGTGACCATTTAAGGTAACTAAAGCAGTTAGCGGTGCATTTTCATATGGGTTATGCACGAGATAACCTAAAGGCGCATCAGGAACGGGTATTGGCTTCATTCCAAGTGGATCAGCAGTCACATTTGTGATTGAAAAGCTCAGGCTGATGGCAAGTAGCGAATAAATAAGTGGCTTCATTATCAATAATCTCATTTGAAACAATTGTGCTTGAGTATACTGATTAATGTTTTTTATTAATGTCTTATCGCTAACAAAGGACTGACAATATTTACTATTTTCAAGAAAGGTCACGAATATGAAATTTCTGTTTTGAATCGGGAACTTTTGACTATTAAACGAAAGTAATCATCGGTCTTCTTTAGGTGGGAACAGTTAACGAATGTATCTTGCTGGATACGAAAATAGCTCGTCATCATATCATCGTCTAGTGAGCGACAGGTTTGATAGATGAATCGAGCTATTTTAGAAAGCCTTTAGCGCAATTGTAAATAGTCTTTAGCGCTATTGTAGATAAATTCTAGCGCTATTCTTGATGATTTTTAAAGCTAGATTATTCGTCTTCAGCAGGTGGAACATAACCTTCAATTTCGACGTCTTTACCTTCAAATAAAAAGTTTACCATTTGCTCTTCAAGAAATTTACGGTCATCAACATTCATCATGTTGAGTTTGTTTTCATTGATTAACATGGTTTGTTTTTTCTGCCAAAGTCCCCATGCTTCTTTACTGATAGAGTCAAAGATTCGCTTGCCAACTTCTCCTGGGTACAATTGAAAATCTAAACCTGGAGCTTCTTTATTTAAATATGCGCAATTAACATTACGAGCCATGATGTTTCCTTAACGGGATCCCTTAGATAGGATCTGCTGCTGAAAGTGCGACTAAGTTAGATAAGATCCGCTCGGTTGCTGCGGCTAATCCGACTTTAGCTGGATGATGTATGTTATACCAGAGACTCTGGTTTTGTTCCATTACACTGGATTCAAATTCTGTTAAATCTTGTGTTGATTCAAGTTCAATCACAATGGGTTGAATATCTAAATGGAAATGGCTAAATGTATGCCTAAAGCCTGCAAGCCATTCTGAATTAGTATGGGTGATGTTTTTGCCCGTAAACTTGATTGATACGTGCTCATGTAATTCAGCTTCTGTTTCAAATTGAGGGAAGCACCATAGCCCGCCCCAAATGCCCGCTGGTGGACGTTTGTTTAAAATGACTTGGCCATCTTTTTTTATCACTAGCATCCAGGCTGATTTAGCGGGAATTGTCTTTTTAGGCTTTTTACCAGGAAACTCACTCTGCCTGCCAGCTAATTGCGCTTTACAATCAATGGCAACAGGGCATGCATCACAGCGAGGTTTGCTGCGGGTGCAAACGGCAGAGCCGATATCCATCATGGCCTGATTAAACTTACGCACATCAGCTTTTGGCGTTAAGGAATCGGTTAAGGTCCATAACTTTTGCTCAACAGCTTTTTGCCCTGGCCAGCCTTCAATCGCGCCATGTCTTGCAAGCACTCGCTTAACATTGCCATCTAAAATTGAGTGATGTTGTCCAAGGGAAAGTGACAGAATTGCCCCTGCAGTTGAGCGTCCTATACCTGATAAGGCAATCACTTCATCTAAAGATTCAGGGAACTGACCATTATGCTGTTCGCATATCGCTTTCGCAGCCTTATGTAGGTTTCTCGCACGCGCGTAGTACCCAAGACCTGTCCAATGATGCAAAACATCATCTTCGCTAGCTTTGGCTAAATCACTAATTGACGGGAAACTGTCCATGAACTTTTCATAGTATGGAATCACAGTCGCAACTTGAGTTTGTTGCAGCATGATCTCTGAAATCCATACTCTATATGGGGTTTTATTGATTTGCCAAGGAAGCGTTTTACGCCCGTGAACATCGTACCAAGCAACAATTCGCTCAGAAAAGGAGTTAACTTTATTCATTGGCGCAGTGTATATGGCGACGTTTTGATAAACAAGTTAGATACGGTTTTGATAATGGAAAAGCTAAAAACGATAAGTGGCTGTTAAATGGTCTGTGAAGGTTTAAATGTGCCTAGTCCCTGAGGTATCTTGACTCATGCAGCTAAACTTCTGTAAAAAACGCAATATAAGCAAAATAATCTCCGCCTCAAAGGGGATTAACTACTTTAGTCATGACGATTTTGCGATATACTTACTGACTATTTTATGAATTTGAAGTTAAACATTGGGTCACTTAATAAAGTACCTAATTGATGAGGCAGAAATGAGCGACGTTACTACCGCTGAATATAACGAAGATGGTAAATATCTTCGTAAGATTAGAAGTTTTGTTTTGAGAGAAGGGCGACTAACCAAAGGCCAAGCTCAAGCAATTGAATCACACTGGCCAGCAATGGGGTTAGATTACACTCCAGAGCCAATTAATCTTACTGAAGTATTTAACCGTGAAGCTGATACCGTTTTAGAAATTGGTTTTGGCATGGGTGCTTCTTTAGTTGAAATGGCGCAAGCTGCTCCTGAACTGAATTATATTGGTATAGAAGTTCACAAACCTGGCGTTGGTGCTTGTCTTGTTGATGCGGGTAAAGCTGAAGTGACTAACCTTCGTGTTTATCATCATGATGCGATGGAAGTGCTTGAAAACAGTATTGCTGACGGGTCATTGAGCCGAGTTCAGTTATTCTTTCCTGATCCATGGCATAAAAAACGTCACCACAAACGTCGTATTGTTCAAGCTGAATTTGCTGCGCTTATTCGCCGTAAACTTAAAATTGGCGGTGTTTTCCATATGGCAACAGACTGGGAAAACTACAGTGAGCATATGCTAGAAGTGATGTCAGCAGCTGAAGGTTATAAAAATCAATCTGAGACTAATACAGTCGTTGAACGTCCTGATCACCGTCCACTGACAAAATTTGAAGCCCGTGGTCATCGCTTAGGTCATGGCGTTTGGGATTTAATGTTTGAAAAAGTCAGCTAAATTTATTAAAACATAAGCTTAGCTTCTGAATTAATATAATAATTTATAATCGTACAACACTAACTAGGATAAAAACATGGCTAAGAATCGTAATCGCCGTCTACGTAAAAAGCTTCGCGTTGATGAGTTCCAAGAACTTGGTTTTGATATCAATTGGACATTCGATGACGCTATTTCAGAAGCGGATATTGATAAAGCCGTTGATGAGTTTATCGATGAGGTTATTTTACCGCGTGAGCTAGGCTTCCACGGTGGCGGACACAAAATGTGGGAAGGTATTATTGCCACTCAGCAAATCGGCAAATGTACCGAAGAAGATGTTGCAGCTGTAAAAGCCTTTTGGGAAGCGAAGAAAGTACCTCAACTTGAAGTCAGTGCGTTATACGACATCTGGTGGGGCTAATTAAGCCAATGCCTGAGCAAATTTTGCTTGAACAAGTGGTCGACAAAGTTCGGCCACTTATTGGTTCTGGAAAGGTAGCAAATTACATTCCTGCTTTGGGGAGTGTTGATCCTAATAAAATTGCGATTGCTGTAACGACTGCTGATGGACAAACCATCGGAGCAGGCGATTACCTTGAGCCGTTTTCAATTCAAAGTATTTCTAAAGTCTTTAGTTTGACGCTGGCACTTAGCTTATACACCGAAGATGAAATTTGGAGCAGAGTAGGCAAAGAGCCATCTGGTCAATCTTTTAATTCACTGGTCCAAGTTGAGTTAGAGCGCGGGATCCCTCGTAATCCCTTTATCAATGCAGGCGCATTAGTGATTGCAGACTTAATTCAAGCCAGACAAAGCGCACCCAAGCACCGTATGCTTGAAGAAGTCAGAAAGCTCAGTGGCAATTCGCACATTTGTTTTGATAAAAATGTCGCCAACTCAGAATTTAAATTTAGTGCTAGAAATGCCTCTATTGCCTACTTGATGAAATCATTTGGTAATTTTGATGGTAATGTCGATACGGTATTAAAAAACTATTTTCATTATTGCTCACTCAAAATGAATTGTGCTGATTTGTCTAAAGCCATGTTCTATTTGGCTAATCGCGGCAAGACACTTCAAAATGAACAACTGGTTACCCCTGTACAAACAAGGCAGCTGAATGCGTTGTTAGCAACATCTGGTTTGTATGATGGCGCGGGTGAATTTGCTTATCGCGTTGGTATGCCGGGTAAAAGTGGTGTTGGTGGCGGAATTATTGCTGTTATTCCTGGTGATATGTCTATTTGTGTTTGGTCTCCAGAGTTAGACCAAAACGGAAATTCATTGGCGGGTACGCGTATGCTGGAGCACTTATCACAGGCTTTGGGGCGTTCAATCTTTTAGTGCTTTGATTTCATTTTACTGCTATTGCTCCGCTCCTTCTGTTTATTTTTAGTGAAAATTAGCAAAGAGTGAAAAACACCACTTTGTTGGTTATTTCACTCATTGTCGGTTAACTTCATAATTCCTTTCTTTGTCTATAACGTCGCCTATTTTACTTTAACCTTTGAAAATAAAGATTTTTTTAATATTGGCATGGGCTGTGCTTTATCTAATTTAAGTTTAATCGTAATAAACGGTTTAATTATCAAATTTGAAAATTCAGTCTACAACTTAATGACTGTGTTTTATTTACAGCAAGGGAAGAGCTAATGAAAACTCAAACTAATTTCACCAACGGATTAATTAAAGGTCTTGCTTTATCAGGTCTTATTTTTACTGCCGGAGCAATCACGCCTGCTATGGCAAAGCTGTCACTAGATGACGAGCAATGTAATGTCACTCTTAACTATGATGTGACTGTCGAACCTAAGAAGCTGTTAATCAGTGAAAAGGGCGAAGAGCTATATCGAGTTGAAATGGGTGAGCTTTATGTCGAAGGTAGCAAGATAGATTTAGATAATAAGCAACGCAACTTATTAACCAATTACTCAGAAGAGTTATCTCAACAAGTTCCTGAAATTATCGATTTAGTGAATGAAGTTGTAGTACTAGCAACGGATGCTGTGAGCCTAGCACTTACGCCAATTTTTGGTGATGCAACAGGCGCCAAATTAGATGAGCTGTTAGCAGGCATTCAAACTCGTATTGATGAAGCGGCCTATCAACAAGGTGACAAGTTTTATTTAGGCGCTACGGAATCTTCAATTGAAGAAGCATTTAATGAAGATTTTGAACAAGAAATGGAAGCCATGATTAAGAATTCAATGGGTAGCTTTATGATGGCTTTAGGCGCCGAAATGATGTCATCTGAAGGTGGAAGTTTTGAAGAGAAAATGGAAGCATTTTCTACCAAAATGGAAAGAGTAGGTGAAGACATTGAATTGCAAATAGCAGATCAGTCTGAGGCTATTGAAGCGAAAGCTGAAAAGATTTGTGCTGACTTTGAAGAGCTTATGGCGCTTGAATCTGAAGTTCGTCAATCGATTCCTGAACTTGCTTCATACCAACTTGCAACATTGGATAATACCCAATACGAATAAGTTTACTTGAGTGTTAATTGGTTGAATTGAATTTTATATATAAGTATCAGTATTTGATTTAACTAATAGGTAATTGATTAGGTTGTTCACCGCTAGCGCAATTTGATGTGACTTATTTGATTATCTTGATTGTTCAATTTCTAGCATTGTCAAAATGCACCTGACCTTCCCCTGCATTCATATGCAGGGGCTTTTTCGTTTAAAAAGCCTTTAAAATGTTAATTCAACTACACTTCTGTTGAAGATATGATTTGTTCTGATAAAAAAATTGTATATTATAAATATAGAGCCATATGTAATTTTTTTGGTATACTCCATAAATTAAAAGACTGTATCGCTAATCCTATTAACTTATTGTTTTAGTTTTGATTGGCTATACAGGATAACGGACTATCACAATTTAATTTCTTTTTTGGTTAATCGTGCATACATTTTTGCACTGCTATATCGGTTAAATCTTGTTCAGTATTGTTTCGGATAAGTTACAGTGATTGGCATTCCAAAAACTATTTTTAATGTCGTAAACAGCTTAAGGCGACTCCCATGTTAGAACTGTTAGAACCTATTGCTATTTTTACTCATGTTGCCCGCGCTGGTAGTTTCAGTGCCGCAGCCAGAAGATTGAGTATATCTAAGTCGAAAGTAAGTACTCAGGTTGCTGATCTTGAACATAAACTTGGGGTTCAACTGATTCAACGTACTACACGTAGTCTGAGTCTGACAGAAGCAGGTAACTTGCTTTATATTCAAGGTGAAGAGTTGCTTCGTGATGCTGAACAAGCTGTCGCAAGTGTACATAATTTAAATGATGCGACCCGTGGTGTATTGAAAGTGGGTATTTCCCAATCTTTCGGTACCATGCACATCATTCCGGCTTTACCTGAGTTTATGGCTAAACACCCTGAGCTTGAGTTACAAGTCAGCTTACTTGATCACAAGGTTGATGTAGTCAGCGAAGGCTTAGATTTATTATTAACTATGTCAGAGCAATTACCTTTAGGTATGGTTGCTCGTCCATTGATGAAGTGTCAGTTCTTACTCGCAGCATCGCCAGAGTACATCGCTCAAAATGGCACCATTTCTCGTCCTGAACAGCTGGTTGATCATAACTGTCTTGTATATCAAGGTGAGTGGCATGAACACAGCATGTGGCAGTTCAAGAAAGGTGATGATTACTGCGAAATCGGTGTGTCAGGTAACTTCCGTGTCGACAATGCACCAGCACTTAAATCAGCAGCGGTTAGCGGGTTAGGTATTGCATATTTAGCAAGTTACTTATTGGAAGATGAGATTGAACAAGGCACTTTAGTACCCTTGTTACCAGATTGGCAGTTAACGAATAACTTGCCTTTACAAGCCGTTTATCCACGCCGTAAGCATCTTGCACCTAAGGTGAGCTCATTCATCGACTTCATTAAAGGCCATATTGGTAGTACTCCATACTGGGACACTAAATATGACCATTTATACAAATTGCGTAAATAATTACCAGTTTAAGTCGTCAATGACGTAAGAATATATGGAAACATTGTTCAAAATTTAAAACAAAACCGCACCTTTAAGTGCGGTTTTTTTATTTGTTCAATTTAAACAATGGTTTAATTGTTTGTGATTAAAAATTGTCCAGCAAGGTTTTGTCTTTAAATTAAAACAATTTCATTCTCGCATCTTGAACTATGTTCTGAAATCAATACAATAGATTTCAGTTGATTCGGAATGGTTTGAGTCACGCATCTTGTTGAGAAATGACCCCTTTTCGACTTTTTGTGCAAATCAGCAACTTCGCAAATTTTGAATCACTGCTGGCAACGGTTTTAAAACTAGAACAATGCCGGCTTTGAAACCATCATCCTAGTTTATATTGGTTTACCCCAGACATAGTGCTGGGGTTATTTTTGCCTGAAATTCACTCAACCGCTTTTTTTGTTCCTGCTTGCTTATTCGCTTCAGTCGTTTCTTATTGTCATTGCTTATTGTCATTTCTTATTCACAGCGTATTAGTCAAAATAAAATTCAGGCATAAAAAAACCACTGAGCTCAGTGGTTTTTTGTTTTTATAAGAGGGGTTATGCAGCGTTAGTTGCTTTAACCCAGTCATTGACCTTCGTTTCTAGAATATCTAGCGGCAAAGGACCATTCTCAAGAATGAGAGTGTGGAATTGACGAATATCGAATTTGTTACCTAACTGCTTCTTCGCATTCTCACGTAGCTCTAGAATCTTAATCATTCCCACTTTGTAAGCAGTTGCTTGACCTGGCATGACGATATGACGTTCAACCATTTTCACTGCATCAGACTCTGCGTTTGGCGTATTATCAACATAATATTGAATACCTTGCTCACGGGTCCATTTTTCTGAATGGATACCAGTGTCTACCACTAGACGACATGCGCGCCAAAGTTCCATTGCTAAGCGGCCGAAGTCAGAGTATGGGTCGGCATATAGGCCCATCTCTTTAGGGAAGTATTCAGTGTATAAGCCCCAACCTTCAATATAGGCAGTATAACCGCCGTACTTTCTGAATTTAGGAATACCTTCTAGTTCTTGTGCAATAGCAATTTGCATATGATGTCCTGGAATACCTTCATGGTAAGCTAATGCTTCCATTTGGTAAGTCGGCATCGCCTTCATATCATATAGATTAGCGTAGTAGGTACCAGGTTGTGATCCATCTGGTGCAGGTTGATTGTAAAACGCTTTACCCGCTGATTTTTCACGGAAGGCTTCGACTTGTTTTACTACTAATTTAGCTTTTGGTTTGATATTGAATACTTCGTCTAAACGAGACTCCATGTTATCAATTAATGCTTTGGCTTCTGACATGTAACGGCTCTTGCCTTCATCAGTTGCTGGGTAGTAGAACTGGTCGTCATCACGCATAAATGCCATGAATTCTTGTAAGTCACCATCAAATTTAACTGTCTTCATGATTTCGCGCATTTCGTCATGAATACGGGCAACTTCAGATAAACCTAACTGATGAATTGTTTCTGAGCTCATGTCTGTTGTAGTGACACGGCTTAAACGTAAATTGAAAAAGTCATCACCTTCAGGCAGTTTCCAAACACCATCACGAGTATCGGCTTTTTTCTCAATTTCATTAAGATAAGCGATAAGATCGGTATAGGCTGGTTGAACACTGTCAACGAGGGCTTTTTTAGCTGCAGCAAGTAATTCATCTTTTTTAGCTTGAGGCGCATCTAAGGCAGTAACCTTTTTGTTGATGTCAGCCCACAGAGTGCTCTTTTCTTCAGTGTCACTAAAAGGAGCGCCAGTAATAATATTTTCACTGTCTGAAATGACATATGGGAAAACAAACTTAGGTGCGATTACGCCTTTATCAGCACGAAGCTTTAAAGCATCAACTAACTGCTTACTAGCATGCTTAACGCCATTTAAACGACTGATATAAGCTTCAGCATCGCTAACGCTTGATACTTGGTGTTGATTAATCAAGAATGTCGCGATAAAAGTATGGCTGCCGTACATTTGGTTAACTGGATAGGTATGGTAACGCCATTTATCATCAGCAATGTCTTGTTCTAACCCTTGTTTCATTAAGTTAAAACTTAATGCAGTTTGAACATCAAGTTTACTGACATCAATTGATTCGAGTTGTTTAAGGTGCTTTTTAGTACGCTCTAATGCTTCATCATCAGCTTTATCACTGAAATCACCCCATTTATCGTAATCAGTTTTAATACGCATGTAGGTTTGTGAGATAGGGCTAGCCATAACATTTTCCATGAAAATGTTTTCAAATAATTCATTGGCTTTTTCTGATTCCGTTGTGGCTTTTTTAGTTGTTTCAGTTGCGCTTTTAACTTCGTGGTTGTCCGATCCATGGGCCAAAGCAGAGGTAGATAATAAGCTAGATAATGCAACGGCTATTATTGTCGTTTTAGTTTTTAGTAGCATAGTGAGTTTCCGTAAACGAGGGATAGAAGTAAGCGTTTATTAATATTGATTGATATCCTAATAGAGCAAAGCGAAAAAGGGTAAAGTGAAATGTTAGCAATTGTGTATTAAATGTTGCTTAAAGCTTGCGGTTTATTAGATTAAGTATTGCTGCGAGCATTAAAAAGCCACCGACTTAGTTCAAGTGGTGGCTATTAAGCACTATTTGCTGAGCCTATACAGTAATGAGTTTTTAAATGAATGACCCAATGGGTTAATGACTGAATTAATCTATAAATTGCGATAATAGGTCATTGACGAACATGTGGCCTTTAGATGTTAACTGCCAATGGTTCTCTGATTCACTTAATAAGCCTCTTGAGATAGATTTATTTATTCCATCAGTAAGCACATCAGCTGATAAACCGGTGCGTTGCTCAAACTCAATTTTAGGGATCGGCGTCATCAGTCGTAACCTGTTCATCAAGTATTCAAGTGCTCTATCTTCTGGGAGTACTTCTGATGTTTCAAAAGTGTAGTCTTCAGTATTTAAGTAGCCCTTAGGGTGTTTGATTTTTACAGTACGGGTGATCACATCTTTTTCAGGTTGGGTGATTTTACCGTGAGCGCCGCAGCCAATGCCAAGGTAGTCACCAAATTGCCAGTAATTTAAATTATGACGGCATTGAAACCCTGGTTTGGCATAAGCCGAGATTTCATATTGTTGGTAACCTAATGCCGCAAGCTTCTTTTGGCCTTGTTCATAGATGTGCCAAAGGTTTTCATCGTCAGGGAGTTGTGGCGGCTTCGAGTGAAAAAGCGTATTGGGCTCAATGGTTAATTGATACCAAGAAAGGTGAGGTGGCATTAACTCTGCTGCAGTATCAATATCCGCCATTGCCTCATCAAAGCTTTGATTTGGTAGACCATGCATGAGATCAAGGTTAAAACTGTTATAGCCTGATTTTGATGCGGTATTAGCAGCAGTGACAGCTTCGTTTTCATCATGGATGCGGCCAAGTAAATTGAGCTTATCTTTAGAAAAACTTTGTACGCCAATAGATAAACGCGTTACGCCAGCTGCTTGATAGGCGGCAAAATCATCATGCTCTAAAGTGCCAGGGTTGGCCTCCATGGTGATTTCAATATCATCTTCAAAACCAATAGCTTTTCTAGCGCCGTCAAGAATGACCTTTATTTGTTTGGCATCAAACAATGAAGGCGTACCACCACCAATAAAAATGCTGTGCAGCTTACGGTTTTGAACATAACCTAAGTCATTGTGTAAATCTTGCAGTAAGGCTTCGACATATTGAGCTTGAGGCAATTCACCTTGCTGACCATGGGAGTTAAAATCGCAATAAGGGCACTTTTGCACACACCAAGGTATATGAATATAAAGGCTAAGTGGTGGTAGGGTTAACATAATGCTTAGATGATCCCTTTAGCTTTGAGTGCATCAGCCAATAAATTCAATGCTAAACCACGGTGGCTTAGTTGATTTTTTTGTTCACTACTCAGTTCTGCCGCTGAGCAATCAAAACCTTCAGGAATGAAAACAGGATCATAGCCATGACCTTGCTCGCCTTGAGGTACAGTGCCGATTTTTCCTTCCCAAGCTGCTTGGCAAACAATCGGGGTTGGATCTTTAGCATGACGCATATAAACCAATACACATTGAAAACGTGCATTACGCTCGGTTTGGCCTTCGAGTGCATTGAGTAATTTTAGGTATCTGTCTTTTTCTGTCGCATCTTCTCCGCCATATCGAGCAGAGTATATTCCTGGAGCTCCTTGAAGCGCATCAACTTCTAAACCTGAATCATCCGCAATGGCTGCTTTTCCGGTTATTTCTGCTGCGTGTCTTGCTTTGATGATGGCATTTTCAATAAAGGTTGTTCCTGTTTCAGCCACTTCAGGTACATTGAATTGGTTTTGTGGCAATACTTGGATATTAAATTGTGACAACATTTGGTCAAATTCTTTAAGTTTACCTTTGTTACCGCTGGCTAAAACAATTTGCTGCATGGGAATACCTTAGTGGATGGAAAATGGTACTTGAAAATTTGGCTAATGATACCTAAGCGTTTAGCTGATAGATAGCTCAAAAGATGATAATAGGTGATGGTTTATGGACTGATAAAAATAAAGCCAATCATACTAGAATTGGCTTTGTAGAATGTTTTTGCTGCACGTTTCTGATTATTCAACGTAAAATTTTTGCTTAAATTTTAGTGCTGTATTGAGTTTATTCCCATGCTTAATGGCAATGTTGAAATTGATTTCTTGGTCGTCACGGTATGGCACTTGGGCGATATAATAAATGGCTTTGCCCTCACGGATTTCTTTAAAATCTAACGTAATTCTTGCATCCAGTAAGTTGTTCGCCACACCTGATATTTCAATTGCTACAGGCGGGTTACCCTCTTTACTGGTATCTAATACTGCAATATTTACGATGCCATTATAATTGCTTCGTTCAATACCGTAGGTTTTAGCAATACTTGGGGTGATAAACGTGCTGCTTAATGCCATGTAATGGATATCAAAGTTACCTACTTGCTGTTTTTGTTCTGCTTGGGCGGTATTTGATAGTCCGAGTGACAGTCCTAAAACAACCAATAAACTTAAAATGATAGTGCGAAACATAATCGTGATCCTTGATCGACTCTTGCAAGAGGTGATTCACTAATGGAGTGTAGACCTAAGTATAGAGAATTTTAATCAAACTCACCTTAATTTCATACAAAACTAAGTAAGTTTAATGAGTTAACTTTGAATTTATTGCTTTACAGTAAGTGAGATAATTCAATAGGAATTTGTTTAGGCATGGATATTTGGACTTGTTTATGCCGACCTTGAAGGCCTTTTAAGATTACGACATCCGCTTTAGGAACTTTGAAGGCTTTAGCTAAATATTTAATCAAATGGCTATTGGCTTTACCGTCAATGGGAGGTGCAGTAATAGCAATTTTTAACTCATCGCCATGCAGACCGATGATCTTATCTCGGCTGGTTAGGGCCTGTTGATCTTTTAAGGTTGTTTTTGCAGTGAATTGTTGGCCTGTTTATCAAGGCAGAGGCTTTGTAATGTAGTTATTCTACATAAATAGCCGATAACGCAGTATAAAATGGCCAACAAACTCTGTCCGGAGGGTTAGGCCAAAAGTGTTTTACTCTTTGTTGAATGCATCTTTGTGAATAAAAGGTGCTTAGGTGACTAGGCTGCAATTCACTCGCCTCGATTAAATCGCTTTTGTTTCTAACAAAATCTAATCTGCAAAGATAAACAGGCCCTAGGCTGAATATAAAGATTCAGCAACAAATCGCTCTGTTGCTGAATGATTGCACTCATTATGGTTAATCCCAGTTTGAAGGGTTAAACCGCATTCCAAAACGGAATATATTGCGCGAATAAAATATTGATAAAGTTCATCGCAATTAATAACAGCATGACTGATAAATCAAGTCCGCCCATTGGAGGAAGGATTTTACGAACAGGGCGTAAAAACGGCTCTGTTAATTGATCCATCACCATCACAATCGGATTATGTCCTTGATTAAACCAGCTTAGTAAAGCGCGGATAATTAATACCCAGAACAGTAAAATACCTGCTTCTTTGATCACCGAAACTAAAGATAAAATCAGTAATGATACCGCATCGATTTTTAAATCAACCAGTAAAGATAAGGTCAAAAACTTCACCAAGACCACAATAAGCGCAAGTACAATTGATGCTGTATCAATGACACCAATAGAAGGTAATACACGGCGCATAGGTGCAATAATAGGTTGAGTCGCTTTTACGATAAATTGACTAAATGGATTATAAAAGTCCGCTCTAGCAAGTTGAAGCCAAAAACGTAAAATTACCACCATAAGGTAAAGGTCAAAAACCGTGGTAACGAGAAATTGCATTGCATTCATTATTAAGTGCCTTGTTTGGTTGGTGCGTATAACATGTCATTAATAGTGACAGTGTCGCTGAATCCGTATAATTTTAAAATGTTTTTGCCATTTCTTCTGCTCGTTCTATGCAGTTCGTCATTGCTTGGTCAACTAACCCACGTAAATCGCCTTCTTCAAGCGTCTCAACTGCGCGAGCAGTCGTGCCACCTTTAGACATAACATTGGTGCGTAACTTCTCTAATGACAGCTGAGGGTTTTGCACGACCATTTGCGCAGCACCTAATGCAGCTTGTTGAGCTAAAGCTCGAGCTGTCTGCTCATCAAGCCCTGTTTTAATGCCGTGTTGGATCATCGACTCAATAAACAAGAAAAAATATGCAGGTGAGCTGCCAGCTAACGCGATAACTTGATTAAGCTCATCTTCAGTTTTTACCCAAACAACTTCGCCACCGGTTTTCATTAGGGTTTCGCAAATTTGTTTATGCTCAGCTGAGATTGAGTCGTCAGCAAATAATCCAGTCATGCCAACACCAATTTGAGTTGGTGTATTTGGCATAGTGCGAATAAGTTTAATTGGTTGCTTAAAGTAATCTTGATAACGCGCTGCAGGAATGCCTGCAGCGATAGTAACTAATAACTTATTGGATAAATCTAAATGACTTAGTTGCTCACACACCATTTGCATTAACTGCGGTTTTACGCTGAGTACTATCACATCTGCATCATCCGCAGCTGCAACATTGTCGTGAGAAACTTGAATACCAAAATCTGCTTTTAGCGCATCTAACTTGCCGACACTTGGGTTCGTTGCGTGAACTCTATCAGCAGGGTATCCGTTGGTCACTAAACCGCTAATGATAGCTCGCGGCATGTTGCCCGCACCGATAAAACATACTTTTGCTTGAGTCATAAGGTTAAATCACTTTTAATTTTATGTACTCGTTGAGTACGTGTAGGAGTCTTATATTTGGGCTTTCATGGCTCATTACAAGGCTGTCATTATAAATTATCCTTCATGAATAACAGCTTAAAAACATAGCCATCACTTGATAAAAGTGTGTTCTTACATTTAAAGCTGACTTTTTAATTAAACGTTTCAAATCTATTAGTCGTTTCAAATCTATTAGTCGTTTCAAAGCTTAAGCTCGTGAACCAAAAATTCCGGTACCAATTCTTACCATGGTTGAACCGTGTTCAATAGCGATAGCTAAGTCGCTGCTCATGCCCATCGAAAGTGTGTCTACACTAAGGTATTGTTGTTTAAGTTCAAGATATAAGTTTTCAAGTTGAGCAAATTCTTGCCTTTGCAAGTTTACATCTTCAGTTGCTGTTGGAATTGCCATTAAGCCGCGCAAAGTAAGATGAGGTAACTTATCAATTATTTGTGCAAGATGTTTAACCTCTTCAGAGCTAACGCCAGATTTACTGGCTTCATTACTGACATTAACTTGGATACACACTTGCAGTGGTAACTTGTCATCAGGTCGTTGCTCATTAAGCCGTGTAGCAATTTTCTCGCGACTTAAGGTATGCATCCAATCAAAGTGCTCAGCAATAATGCGTGACTTATTGGATTGCAGCGGGCCAATAAAATGCCATTCAATATCTGGGTGGCTTTGACTTAAGGCGATGACTTTTTCTTCGCCTTCTTGGACGTAGTTTTCGCCAAAGCATCGCTGACCAGCCTCGTATGCCGCAATGATATCTTCAATGGGTTTAGTTTTACTTACCGCAAGAAGAGTGACTTCTTCACTGTTACGTGAACAATTTTGCGCCGCTTGAGCGATTTGGCTCTGGGCGATTGATATTCGGTCTGCTATTGTTGTCATATTGTTTTTATTTGTTTAAATGGATGTCATTGACCATGGAAATAACTGAGTTACTTGCCTTTAGTGTAAAGCACAATGCCTCGGATCTACACCTTTCAGCAGGCGTATCGCCAATGATCCGTGTAGATGGTGAAGTCAGAAAAATTAATTTACCTGCATTAGATCATCAAGCCGTGCACGGTTTAGTGTATGACATCATGAATGATAAACAACGTAAGGACTTTGAAGAACATTTAGAAATCGATTTCTCGTTTGAAGTTCCTAACCTTGCGCGTTTTCGTGTGAATGCATTTAACCAGTCTCGTGGTGCTGGTGCAGTGTTCCGTACCATTCCAAGTGAAATTTTATCATTAGAGCAACTCGGTGCTCCAGAAATCTTTAAGAAAATATCAAGTTTCCCCCGTGGCCTTGTATTGGTAACAGGCCCTACAGGTTCAGGTAAGTCGACCACGCTAGCGGCAATGGTTGATTATATTAACAATGAACGCCATGATCACATTTTGACCATCGAAGACCCAATAGAATTCGTACATCAAAACAAGCAGTGTTTGGTTAACCAGCGTGAAGTCCATAAACACACTCATGGTTTTGATGCCGCTCTGCGTTCAGCACTTCGTGAAGATCCCGATGTTATTCTTGTAGGTGAGATGCGTGACCTTGAAACTATTCGACTTGCAATGACCGCAGCAGAAACCGGTCACTTAGTATTTGGTACTTTGCATACCACTTCGGCGGCAAAAACCGTTGACCGTATCGTCGATGTATTCCCAGCCGGTGAAAAAGATATGGTACGAACCATGTTATCTGAATCACTTCAGGCAGTAATTTCACAAACTCTGATTAAGAAAGTGGGCGGCGGTCGAGTCGCTGCACATGAAATTATGATGGGCACACCTGCGATTCGTAACTTGATCCGTGAAGATAAAGTCGCACAAATGTACTCAGCAATTCAAACGGGTATGTCACATGGCATGCAAACCCTTGAGCAGTGTTTACAAAATTTAGTGAATCGCGGTTTAATTACCCGTGATGATGCAATGTCTAAAAGCTCGAATAAACAAGCTAACTTTTAAGGGTTAATTGAATGGATGTACGTCCTTTTTTAAAGGTCATGGTTGACCGAAAAGCCTCTGATTTATTTGTGACAGCGGGATTCCCGCCAAGTGCAAAAATTGATGGTGAGCTAAGACCGCTTTCTGAAACCAGTTTTAACCCAGAGCAGTCTTTGGATTTTGTTGAGTCTTTAATGACTGATGTGCAAAAACAAGAGTTTCATGACTCGCGTGAATGTAACTTTGCATTTGCAGCAAAAGATTTAGGTCGATTTCGTGTCAGTGCTTTTTGGCAACGTGAGTCTCCTGGCTGTGTTATGCGCCGCATTGAGACAAAAATACCTGAAGTTGATGATTTAAAGCTGCCACCAATCTTAAAAGACTTAGTCATGAGTAAACGTGGCTTGATTATTATGGTTGGTGGTACAGGTACTGGTAAGTCAACTTCATTGGCATCATTAGTGGGTTATCGAAATGCTCATGCTCGCGGCCACATTTTGACCATTGAAGACCCTGTAGAATTTGTTCACGACCATAGAAAAAGTATTATTACTCAACGTGAAGTTGGTATTGATACTGATTCTTTTGACGCTGCACTTAAAAGCTCACTGCGTCAGGCGCCAGATGTTATTTTGATTGGTGAGATCCGAACTCAAGAAACCATGGAGTTTGCGCTGGCGTTTGCTGAGACAGGTCACTTATGTATGGCAACCTTGCACGCCAACAATGCTAACCAAGCGTTAGATCGTATTATGCATTTGGTACCAGAAAGCAAGCATAATCAATTACTGTTTGACTTATCGCTTAATTTACGTGGCATTGTAGCTCAGCAGCTTGTGGCTAAGTCTGATGGTTCAGGGCGTCGTGCAGCAATTGAAGTTTTGATTAACACCCCTCGTATTGCAAGTTTGATTGCGAAAAATGAGCTGCATTTACTTAAAGAAACCATGAGTAAATCTCGTGAGCAAGGAATGCAAACCTTTGACCAAGCCTTGCTGGATTTATATTTAGAAAAAGAAATCAGCTATGCAGATGCATTACACCATGCTGATTCTCCAAATGATTTACGCTTGATGATTAAACTGCAAACTAATGAAACAAGTGGTTCAGGCTTGATGGATGGCGTGACTTTAGATTTAGGTTAAATTGAGTCTTGACTAAAATTAGTCATATTAAGACTAGAATTAGCCTTAGTGAGATTAAGACCAGATAGTGAATAGCAGTATTTAAAGACCAAAGTGGCTTCACTTTGGTTTTTTTATGGCTGTAACTTATATAGCTTTAACATTACTGTCTAGAAGCTGTGCCTAGAAGCTGTACTAGAAGCTGTACTAGAAGCTGTGACTAGAAGATATGGCTGGAAATATTGAAGTGATTATTTACACTATCGATGATCTGCTTTTATAAGAACAACGTATAATCGATTATATGATTATGATTCGCAAAGTGATTGCTTTGCACATATGAACTTAAGCCGATACCCAAATTATTGGATAACAATCAAAGGGAACATTATGAAAAAGCTTCTATTAACCTCTAGCTTACTTGCTTTAACGAGCTCTTTTTTAGCACCTAGCGTATTTGCAAATAGCTGTCCTGATTATCTAAATGTAGAAGCCAGAAAATTACATTCTGATGAAGTCGTTGACTTGTGTGAGGTGACTAACGGTAAACCGGTATTGATTGTTAACACAGCGAGTAATTGCGGCTTTACGCCTCAGTTTGAAGCGTTAGAAACACTGCATAAAGAATATGAAGATGACCTAGTCGTGATTGGTTTTCCATCTGATGATTTCTTTCAAGAAGAAGATGATGAAGCAAAAACTGCTGATGTTTGTTTCGTCAATTACGGCGTGACCTTTACTATGGTGTCAACATCAGCGGTTAGAGGAAGTGATGTTAACTCTGTATTCGCTTATTTGGGTGACAAGACAGCAGCACCTAAATGGAACTTTTACAAATACTTAGTCAGTGCAGATGGTGAAAGTGTGCAGCAATTCAACTCTCGAGTAAAACCGGATAGCGAAGAACTGAAAAAAGCGATAGAGTCTGTGCTATAAATTTTGCATCGTGAATAAAACTAATTACTTACAATCTAGCTACTTTGTGAGCATTACAAGCCTTGCTCTTTAAATCAGTAATGATGAGAGCGAGTTATAATAATAGTAACTAGTAATACTCACTAATATTAGTAACTAGCAATAGTAACTAGCAATAGTAACTAGCTATAGTGACTAATATTAAGTTTTGAGCATGCGACAGACTTTAGCATCTGAGTGAGTTTAATCGCTCACCCTGTGATGGAATTTTTCGGAGACAGTTTTGTATAAATTTTCTGGTTTAAGTAAAGAAGACGGCCACAAGTCACGCGGTAAAACTGGCGTGTTATTAATGAACTTAGGCACACCTGATGAACCTACACCATCAGCGGTTAGAAGGTATTTAGCTGAGTTTTTAGCTGATCCTCGTGTTGTAGAAATACCCAAGCTAGTTTGGATGTGTATTCTACACGGTATTATTTTACGTGTTCGTCCAGCAAAATCTGCAGCTTTATACAAAGAAGTGTGGACTGAAGATGGTTCCCCTTTGATGGATATCAGCCTTAAACAACAAGGTAAATTAGCAAAGCTATTTGCTGATAATGATGTTGATGCATCGGTGCACTTATCAATGCGTTATGGTAATCCTTCAACGCCTTCTGTACTTCAAAAAATGCATAAAGATGGCATTGATAGAATCGTTGTCTTACCGCTTTATCCTCAATATGCCGCTCCTACAACAGCGTCAGCATTTGACGCGATTGCAAAAGAGCTATGTAAGTGGCGCTATATTCCGGCACTGCACTTTATCAATACCTATCATGACGACCCAACCTTTATTGATGCACTAGCTGAATCAATACAAGCGGATTTTGACCAGAATGGTAAACCTGAAAAACTGGTGTTGTCTTACCACGGCATGCCAGAACGTAATTTACATTTAGGCGACCCATATTATTGTTTTTGTGTAAAAACAACTCGTTTAGTGGTTGAAAAATTAGGTTTAGATGAAAAAGAATATGTGATGACTTTCCAGTCGCGCTTTGGCAAAGCTAAATGGTTGCAGCCATATACCGATGCGACAATGGAAGCATTACCAAAAGAAGGTGTGAATGACATTGCTGTCGTATGTCCAGCATTTAGCGCTGACTGCCTAGAAACACTTGAAGAGATTAAAGGTGAAAACCGAGAAGTGTTTGAACAAGCGGGTGGTGAGAAATTCCGTTATATCGAATGTTTAAATGATAATGATGCCCACATCAATATGATGGCAAACTTGGTTAAGCCTTACCTTTAAGTTTCTGAAGCTAAACATCTTAGCACTTGAATTTAAAGGCTTGTATTTAAAGCTTTATATCTAAAAGATTGTATCTAAAGGTTTGTATCTTAATTCTAGTATCTTAAATTAAAAAAGGAGCCTAAATGGCTCCTTTTTTGTATTGAAATTTCTAGCTAAATTTTTTAATCGGCAAATTGATTTTCAAAGTAGCTCTCAATAATCAGTACAGCAGATACTGCATCCACTTGACCTTTTGTAAGCTTTTTGTATCCGCCGAGCTCAAAAAGACGCGCTTTAGCATCAGTAGTAGTGAGCCTTTCATCCTGTGTCGCGACCTTTACTCCAAAGCGACCACTAACGCGGTTAGCAAACTTTCTCGCGCGCTGAGTCATCTCTTGCTCAGTGCCATCCATATTAAGTGGAAGGCCAACGACGACTAGATCAGGTTGCCATTCCTTAATGATTGCTTCAATGTCATCCCAGTTTGGAATGCCATCATTGGCTTTAATTGCAGAAACTGGCGCTGCGCTGGCTGTTACTTCTTGACCTACAGCCACTCCAATACTTTTAGTTCCAAAATCAAACCCTAAAACGGTTTTTGATTGCATATTTTTGCCTTTAAAAAAACCAGCTGATTAAAACCTAAATGACTGGCATAGAGAAATGTGGGATGCGAATGCATTGCAAGTCGCTAAAAAATAAAATGAGCAAGTAACTAAAATAAGTAACTAAAATAAGTAACTAAAATGAGTAAATAAGTAAATTACTAAAGGTTAAACAACACGTTTTAAACGTTATGAGTGGCCAACTTGAGAAGATATTTGCCAAATATCAAACCCTAACTTTTTCGTCGCCTCAGTCCATAGTTGCTCAACATCCTGACCGAAGAGTAACTCAGAAGTGGCAGGTATAGTTAACCATGTATTATCAGCTAGTTCTTGTTCAAGTTGATCTTTACTCCAGCCTGAGTAACCAAGGGCTACGACAAATTGTTTTGGTGACGCTTTGGTTCCAAGTGAGTTCAGCACATCACGAGAAGTGGTTAACATACAAAAATCACTGATAGACTCACTATTAACCCATTGCTCTTGTGGTGTATGCAGTACAAAGCCTCTATCTGTATCAACAGGTCCACCTAGTAAAACGGGACCTTCGAGATCCAAACTCAGTTCAGACTCATTAGTTAAGCCAATTTGATCCAGTAATTCATCAATAACAATATTGGTAGGGCGGTTGATCATCACACCCATTGCGCCTTTATCATTATGCTCGCAAATATAGATAACAGAGCGCTCGAAGAAAGTATCTTCTAATGAGGGCATAGCAATTAATAGATGACCTTGTAAGCTATCCATAAAAAATCCTTGTGCTTATACGTAAGTTGGATGCTGTTCTAAGCAAGGTATACGTCCGATAAATCAATTGAGCGTAATTATTAACCGCCAGCCAGCTTGACGGTGTAGTTTTGCTTTTCTAATAATGCTTTAATTTTGTCACGGTCATCTGTTTGAACTTCAATATCAAAATCTTTGACAGTGCCGCCACAACCACACTGTTTTTTGAGCTTTTGGGCTAAAGCCTTAAGTTCTTTTGGTGCCAACCCCAAACCTTTTATAACACTAACGCCTTTTCCTTTACGGCCTTTACTGTCTTTATGGATCCTGACAATACCATCACCTTCAGGGGGAGAAGCCTCAACTTTGGGTTGTTCAATTTTACCGCCATCAGTGCTGTAAACTAAGGAAATATTTGGATCAATTCTCATAAAGTAACAAAAGTAAGAAA
This sequence comes from Shewanella sp. 10N.286.51.B7, assembly GCF_002873615.1. NCBI lineage: Bacteria > Pseudomonadati > Pseudomonadota > Gammaproteobacteria > Alteromonadales > Shewanellaceae > Shewanella > Shewanella sp. 10N.286.51.B7. The sequence goes on along the minus strand of NZ_MCUF01000048.1, from coordinate 14,294 downwards.
GTGTTAGTAATAGTTTAGCAAACTAAATGATGCTGCTAAAGAGAACGGTTCAGTAACTTTGAAATGATTTAGGATAAGATATATAAAACTCAATGAGTTATGTTTATTTTCTGAGGTACTCGTATTAAGCTTTCTGTAAATAACCAGAACTAGACACATTTTGTTTATATAATCAGTTGATGATTAAGGTTTACCTAGGTAAGCTAATTATTAATCAGAATATAATCATTAAATAGTAAATGAAAACAACTTGTTTGCTTGTTGCCATTTGGAGTTAATATGAAAAAGCTTTTCGTTGCTGCCGCCGTTTTAGCATTAAGTGCTTGTAGTACACTGAAGACCAGTAGTGACTATGATCCAGCCGTTTCATTTGATCAATACAAAAGCTTTGCTTGGGTAGAAAAGAAAAATGAAGATAGCACCTACCATCTAGATGGTTTAATGGACCAACGAGTGAGAGAAGCAGTTAACTCACAGCTCACCCAAAAAGGTTTGTCAAAAGTAGAAGTAGATCAAGCTGATTTACTGGTTAACTACCTGACCAAGGTCAATAAAAAGATTAATGTAGATACGTTTAATACCAGTTACGGTTATTACCCATACTATGGCCGTCGTGGCTGGGGTGGTGCAGGTATGAACACTCAAACTACGGTTCGTGAGTACGAAGTAGGTACATTGATTGTAGATTTAGTTGATAAGAAAACCGGCAATCTTGTATGGCGTGGCAGTGTAGCTGACACTATTCGTGATCAAAACACACCAGAAGAGCGCGTAGAAATCATCAATCATGCGATTGGTGAAGTGATGATGAACTTCCCACCGAAGCCTGAAGTTAAATAAATTTATTTTGATGCATCTCATTTTGGAAATGTTTGTAGTTTAAGTAGACTTGAAACTTGTTAAAAATGTTTCGTAAATGGTGCTGTAGTTAGCCAACTCGAAAAGAGTTGGCTTTTTTGTTGGAAAATTTTTTCTAATTTGTGAGTATTACATCAATTTTTATGATGCAAAGAGCATTAGAGATATTTTGTGTATTAAATCTCATCAATTGATAAGCATAAACGCTAAAAGCCATTTCTTTACACTTTCACCTTTGCTAAAATCACGAGTCTGGTGATAAAGGAAGTCACCATTGGATTATAAAAGAGTAGCTAAAGATGAAATCATGGTATCTGTTATATTGTAAGCCTCGTAACGAATTACGAGCACAACAAAATTTAGCCATGCAACAGATTGAAAGCTACTTACCTATCATTCAAGAAGAGAAAACATCTCAAGGAAAAACAAAGCTAGTTGAAGTTCCGCTATTCCCTTGTTATTTATTCATTTATTTTGACCCTACAGAAGTGAGTGTTAGCCGCATTCATTCAACTCGCGGTGCTTCAAGAATAATTGGTTGTCGTGAAGATATGACTCCAATTGATGACAGGATCATACAAGGAATAAAAAATCGAGTTCAGCAGCATAAGCCTGAAATTGTTAAAGGATTGCAAAGCGGAGATAAAGTTAAATTTACCGAAGGTCCTTTCGTTGATTTAGAAGCTATTTTCGAAGAAAAAAATGCAGAAAAACGCTGTTTTGTATTGTTTAACATTATGGGGCAGCAAAAGAGAGTTGAGACAGATGTGAAGAGTATCACTCGTTTTATGATTTGAATCCTAATGTCCACTGAAGGATTTAGTCCACTCAGTATGTGAGATATTAGCTATAGTAATTCGAGAGTTAGTATTCGCCATTTCATATTATTGAAGCTTAAGTTATTGTATTTTAATTAGTAAAAACACATTTGTGCTTCTTGAATTCGACATTTGAATATGATTTAAATTTTTACTGTTCTTTTTACACAGTCTAAATTTTTCATTATACCAAACTAGTTATAATAAAAAGAGATTTAGCTCAAACTACTAACTAAACATTAAGCACGTTAGATACTTTAGGGACCGAATCTAAGGGCGGTAGCAAAATTATAGCTAACTCTTTACCAAAATTTAACATGAGTATGTTGCCAAATGATTACAACTTTGAATTATGGAGAATAAATAATGGATTATTTACTCCCGCTGTTAATTAGTTTTGTTCTTTCATTAATTACTATTTTTCTTACTAGACCAATTGCTATTAGAGCGGGATTAGTGGACTTACCTAACGGTGGTAGAAAACTGCACGTGGGAGAAATTCCACTCGTGGGTGGAATTGGGATATATATTTCAATTCTTACAGCTTCAATGATTTTCTTTAGTCATAGTCAGGAATTAAATATTTACTTGGTAGCGGCTGCGATGGTTCTTTTTGTTGGCAGTTTAGATGATCGATATGATTTAAGTGTGAAAGTACGTTTGATTGCTCAGGTGATTATTGCTTCTTTAATGATTTTTGGGACAGAACAGCATTTTACATATTTAGGAAGTATCGTCGGATTAACAAATATAGAGTTAGGCTTTTTAGGCGCTTCTTTTACAATTGTGGCAATTATAGCAGGAATTAATGCTGTCAACATGATGGACGGTATTGATGGGCTTGCTGGCTCGGTTAGCCTGATTGCTTTTAGTAGTATTGCATTTTTACTTCATAGGGCTGACAGTGAATGGGTGTTATTACCTGTTCTGTTTATTCCTGCTTTAATTGCATATTTAATTTTCAATTTAAGCTCACATACTTCTTTTACGAAAGTTTTCATGGGTGACGCAGGAAACATGTTCATCGGTTTGACCATAGTATGGCTAATGGTTATAGGTACTGATGCTTCGGACCCTGCTTTTAGGCCAGTGACAGCTTTATATATTTTTGCAATTCCATTGATGGATATGGCTGCAATAATGTACAGAAGAGTAAATAAAGGAATGTCTCCATTTAAAGCTGATAGAGAACATCTACATCACATTTTTGAGAGAGCAGGTTTTTCAAGAGAGCAAACTTTAATACTTGTTTCTTCTATTGCTGCAACTTTTGCAGTAGTTGGTTGTTTGGCTGAAGTATATAATACACCGGAATGGGTCATGTTTCTGGGATTTGTTGTTGTTTTCCTTTGTTATAGTTTCGCACTACAAAATGTCTGGACTATTATTAAGTTTTTTAGAAAATGATTGAATACTACCAGTATTTAACTTGAGTTACCCTGTGATTACCAACACTATATAAACTACTGAAAATATTAAGAATAATATATGAAATCTTTACCAGTTATATTTTTATTAATTGCAATGCTCACAGCGTGCTCTTCACCACCACCTAGAGTCGAAGCATCCCGAAGTATGATTAAGAATGATCAAGTACTAGAATCATCAGACTTGGTACCAGAAGCTCTTTGGGAACAACTTTCAAATCGAAAAAACAATGAGCTGTACGAATTCAATGATATTAAAATTACATTTGGAAATAAATATTTTTCAGCATTAGGACTTGAGTGCAGAAAAGTTTTTACTTCAGAGGTAACGAATACTAATGATGATAAATTTGAACGAATTATTTGTAAATCTAACTCCTCTGAAGCATGGTATTTAATGTCTAATGTAATCGATAACAAGAATGAAATTAATCTAGGTAATTGAAAAAATGAATAATTTGTCATGTGCGAGATTAGTTATTTTGATATTATTGTTTAATGTTTCAGCTAGTTTCGCTGCTGAGTCTACATTGACAAATAATGAAACTCTAACTGGACAGACGGCGAACACATTTGAATCTCTTCAATCTCAGTCAGTTAATAATAACACCAATAATCTTGGTAGCTACCAACAACAATCAAGACAGGGTCTTCTGTTGCCTGGAGAAAGTGATGTTTCAACATTACTTCCTGTAGGAGAGGTTGATTTGCCGCCTCCTTTTGGCGCAAATTTATTTGCTGGCGGTTATGAAACTGAACGCTTAGATGGATTGAATGAAGACTATTTAGTCGCACCAGGAGATAAAATATCGATTAAACTTTGGGGTGCAGTTTCTATTTCAGAAGTTTTAACTGTTGATTCTCAAGGTAATATTTTTATATCAAACATTGGTCCCGTGACGGTAAAAGACGTCAAGGCTAGTAACTTAAATGAGGTTGTTACCAATAGAATCAGGACTACCTATAAAGATTCAGTTCAAATATACGTTAACTTATTAACATCAACACCAGTAAGTATTTTTATTACCGGTAATGTCGTCAGGCCTGGACAGTATGCAGGTTTAGCATCAGATAGCCTTCTGTACTTTTTAAAGCGTGCAGGTGGAATTGATTCGCAACGAGGCAGTTATAGAGATGTAAAAGTACTCAGGAACAATAAGTTAATACATGAAATTGATTTATATGAATTCATGGTGAAAGGTTTCTTGCCATCGTTTAATTTTAAAGATAGAGATGTCATCTTAGTTTCAAAGCAAAGAGCCTCTGTCGTTGTTGCAGGAAGCGTAAGGTATCCATTTAAATTTGAATTGAAAGAAGAATTAGCTTCTGGAAATGAAGTAATTGGTTACGCAAGGCCATTAGCCAAAGTAAGTCACGTAGGTGTCATTGGCGATCGTAGCACTGGCCCATTTTCCCGTTATATGTCTTTTAAAGAATTTGAAAACTTTACGCTAAGTGATGGTGATAAGTTGTTCTTTAATGATGACCTGAGAGCACAGGTTATCGATATACAAGTGTCTGGAAGCTATTTAGGCCCTTCATATTTTGCTGTGAAAAAAAATACGAGATTACACGATTTATTAGCGAATATCCCAGTAGAAGAGGATCAAACTAATTTTCATAATGTATACATACAACGACAAAGTGTTGCATTAAAACAAAAACAAATGATTGATGACTCACTAAACCGGTTAGAGAGAAGTGTTTTTACTGCTCCTGCATCATCAGATGGAGAAGCTCGAATTCGTGCAGAAGAAGCACGAATGGTACTTGAATTCACTAAGCGAGCAAGACTTGTTCAACCTTTAGGTAAGGTTATTGTTTCTGATTCAAACAAAGTAGCAAATGTTTTACTGGAGACGGGGGATATTGTATTCATCCCATCAAAAACCGATTTAATTCATATTGGTGGTGAAGTTATTATGCCACAAGCTGTAGTGTTTAATGATGAAGCCGTTTTAACTGATTACATAGCCTGGGCCGGTGGTTTTTCTGAAAGAGCTGACTATGAACAAATTATGGTTATCAGACAAAATGGCATGATTGAAATGAATGCTAGTACAAATCTTCAGGCGGGTGATCAAATCTTGGTATTACCTAAGGTTGATGCCAAAATTATGCAATCAGTGAAAGATGTTACGCAAATAATATATCAAATTGCTGTAGCTGCAAACGCGATAAATTAGCATTTACGGTTTTGAATAATCTACATTTAGAATTTGTTGAGTAATTATGGCATTTGTTAAACAGCGAACATTATTAAACGTATGGACTGATGTTATATTTGCGATTTTTTTACGTGAAATAAAAAGTAAGTTTAGCGATAAATTAGGGGTCAGCTGGGCTGTTGCTCAGCCAGTTTCGTTTATTTTTGTATTATCCTATATCCGTGGAAGTATCGACGGTGGAGATACTCATACACTTCCAACCTTCGTATTCATGCTATATGGGATGATATGCATTCAGTTATTTTTAACTACATTGACTTCAACCTCAGGCAGTATAAAGAAAAATAAACAGCTTTTTACTTTTAGGCAGGTTCAGCCTATAGCATCAGTTATTGCAGTTGCATTATTTGAATTGATTAATAAAGTTGCTGTTATCGGTGTCTTAGCAATTATCATGTACCTTTTTAAAATTGAGATTCTAATTTATGATCCTCTCAGAATTTTAGCTTATTTGATATGTATCTGGCTGTTAGCGACTAGTATAGGGATGCTTTTTGCCTTAGTTAGGGCTTTTATTCCTGAAACAGATAAAATCAGAACGTTATTGCAGCGTCCGTTATTTTTTATTTCAGGCGTATTTTTTAGTCTTCAAGATTTACCTGAAAAAATATGGATTTTTTTTCAATGGAATCCTATTTTACATGCAATTGAGTTATCGAGATTTGCAGCATATCCAGGTTACAATGCATTAGGTGTCAGTGAGCTTTATTTATTTCTAGTAACGATTACATTGACGTTTTTTTCCTTATGCTGCTACACCTTAAGCTGGAAGCAAGCAATTAGTCGTTAAGTAGAAACCATGAATTATCATAATAATGAAGAGACATATTCAAAGTGAATAATGCTGAAGAAAATAAAATAGATACATCTGAATCAAAAAAGGTTTCGGTTAAGTCATCTTTTTCAGTTTTTAATGACAAAGTGTCAAGTATAAAAATGAAGATGGCCAGTAATAGCTATTTAAAACATATAATTACTCCACTCGGACTATTCGTTCTACTTCCAATATTAGTTTATTCTTTTTATCAAATTACTTGGGCCAGTCCAAGATTTGAAAGTCAAATGCAATTGATAGTTCAACAGCCAGATGGCATGTCAACTTTAGATCCAAGTATGGCATTACTAACAGGCTTAGGGGCAACTTCTACCAATAGTGATACTCAAATAGTGCAGTCATTCATCAATTCTAATGACATGCTTAGTTATCTAGATGAAAAGATATCATTAAGAGAGCACTTTGAAAGTAATGAGGCGGATGTATTTAGTAGATTGTTTAGTTGGCAATCTAAAGAAGATTTTTCTCAATACTATAAATCAATGGTTGAAGTTTCTATAGACGAAAAATCCGCAATTATTACTGTAAAGGCACAAGGGTTTAATTCTGAGTTTGCAACGTTATTAGCTACAGAGATTGGTAATAAAGCTGAGTGGTATATCAATGATATTGGACACCAATTGGCAGATGCTCAACTGGCCTTCATCAAACAGGAACATCTTTCAGTTGAAACAAGGTTGATCACAGCGCAAACAGAATTGTTATCATTTCAGCAAAAATATAACCTCTTGAACCCTGAAGAAGAAGGTAAAGCATTAGCTCAGATAGTGTATGGGATTGAAGCTCAAATAGCATCTAAAAATACTGAGTTAACTACTTTAAAAGGGGTTATGAGCGACGTAGCTCCTCAAATCATTAATATTGAAAATCAAATCAAGGCTTACCAAGAACAGCTTCGATTTGAAAAAGATCGACTTACTCAGCAAAATAATACAGATGCTGGGGACTTATCGGTTAGCCAAGTTTTAGCAAAGTTTTCTGATTTAAAAATTGAACTTGAGCTAGCAATAAAAGGCTTTGCTTCATCTACAATCTCAATGGAAAAATCTAGAGTAGAAGCATATAGACAACTAAAATACCTGATACAAATTGAGAGTCCAACTGAACCTGAAGATAATCAATACCCTAAGGTGATGTATAATATTGCTCTGCTAAGTGTAATATTATTTTTATTATATGGCATTGGTAGAATAGTGTTGTCTACCTTTAACGAGTTAAAGTAAAGAGTAAAGAGTAAAGTAAATGTTTAAAAGAATTCTGAGAGCTGTTGGTTTATTTGAGATAACTAAAAAAGTTTATTATAAGGTTTTTAATCGCGGTAAAGTAAAAACTGTAGCTAGAAGGAACTCTTCAAGGAAGGTTTCAAGAAAAAAAGTAAGTTATGCGCCTCAATACAGTTTGATTACAAGAATTTCAATGAATATGTTTTCAAAAGAAAACATTGATTCAGTTATTTATTTTTCAGATGGTGTTGAAAAAATTTATCAATTAAAACAATGGTTACCGACTGTTAAAGTGATTAATGAGAGTATCAATTTTACTATATTAGTAAGAAGTTACAAAGTGTATGAACTTTTACTGTCTGAAAAAACACCACTAGATATCAGGTACATACACACAATAGATGATTTAATCGCTTTTTATGAAAAGAAAAACATTAAATCAGTTTTGTACGTGAACAATGGCTACAAAAACTTTCAATCGCTAATTTATAATAAAGCTTATCATATTCACATTAACCACGGTGAAAGTGAGAAGTCGTGCATGTACTCAAATCAAGCTAAAGCTTATGATTTTGTGTTTACAGCAGGTAAAGCTGGAACAGATAGGTATAAGAATAATTTAATTCGTTGTCCAGAGGATAACTTCGTAGAAATTGGAAGACCTCAGATTGAATACATTGAAGATTCAACTACTATACTTGAAGAGGAACGCATAAAAGTCATGTACGCACCAACCTGGGCTGCTACTCATGAATCTATGAACTATTCCTCAATTGCTAAGTATGGTGAGACAATAGCTGAACGTCTTTTGAATGATGAACGTTATCAACTAATTTACAAGCCTCACCCTGCTGTTGGAACAACATGTGAAATGGAGAAGCAAGCTCATCTAAAAATTATTCAAATGATAAACGAAGATGAAAATGCGCTTTATGATACACAAGAGAGCACTGAATCTTTCTTTAATTTAGTCGATATTGCTATATTTGATAATACTTCTGTTGCTATTGATTATCTTTCTTTTGATAAACCATTCTTAGCGACTGATTTTTTTAATTCAGGTATACCAAAATTTGTTGAAGGTGGTTACTTGTTGAAAGATGAAGACTATCAAAATATCGAACAGCTAATTTTAGATCAAGTTAATGGCGATCTATTAAGTGGTACTCGTCAAATTATCAAAAATTATTACCTTAGTAATATTGGTACGGCTACAGAAGAAATGACAACAAAACTAATTGAGCTGAATGGTCAGTTAACAGCTGAGTAATGAGTAAAGATTTATTATCTTGGAGCAGTTATGAAAATCAGTATAATTATGCCTATGTACAATGCTTCAGAATATATTCTGAATTGTATTGACTCGATTAAATCACAAACAGAAAAAGATTTTGAGTTGATAATTGTAAATGACGGTTCTACTGATAACTCTGTCGAAATCGTGGAAATGCATTGTAGCGAGTTTGATTTAAAACTTATACATCAAGCTAACTCTGGTGCAAGTGCTGCCAGAAATGTAGGCCTAAAACTAGCGAAAGGTGAATTCATCTGCTTTGTAGATTCCGATGATGTACTGACACCAACAGCTTTGAGTGATCTATATCTGCGAATTAAAGAGTCTGATAGTGATCTTGTCATTGGTAGAAGAGGCTGGATTATAGATGATGTGTACGAACCAAACCTTGAGTTAGATTCAAAAGTATTCAGTCATGAAATTACAAATTGTAATGTTTATGAATACCCAGTGTTGTTAAATGTTATTGCTGTACATTCTAAACTGTATCGAACCCAATTCTTAATTGATAATGAACTCACTTTTAAAGAAGGAATAAGTTCAGAAGACTTTATTTTCTCTTACCAAGTTGCTTTGTTAACTGACAAAATTTCCACTTTTATAAAAAATGAAGTTTACTATTACCGTAGGCGAAGTGGTGTCAGCAAATCAATCACTCAAGAAAGGCTGAGTGAATATAATTTGAAAAGCCGATTTATACAAATGGATGAGACATACAGAATCTCTCAAACTGAAAGAGGTAAATACTTATTTACTCGAAATGAGGTAAGATTAAACTTTCAACACAGACTCGTTAGACATATAAGAGAAATAGTGTTAAATGATGAAACTTCAATAAATGCATTTGATTTAATCAAAGATTATGTAAAAGTTAATATTGAGCTAATCAATAAACAATGTAGTTCTGAATATATAAAACTTTATAGGTTGATATTAGATAACCAAATTGAATGGGTAATAGATTATGTTCAGCTGTTAGAGTTGAAGAAAGAAATAAATTCATTAAAAACAACAAAAAATAAACTAAAATAACTTACCAAACTCTAGGATTTTAAATGAAAATTTTAACATATGGCACTTTTGATCTATTTCACATTGGTCATTTAAACCTATTACGTCGCTCTAAAGCCTTGGGTAACCACTTAACTGTTGCAATCTCTACAGATGAGTTCAACCTTGAATCAAAAAGTAAAGTCTGTGCACAACCATATTATGAAAGAGCAGAAATTGTTGGCAGCATTAAATATGTCGACGAAGTTATTGCAGAAACAAATTGGGATCAAAAAATAAAAGATGTTGTTGAGAATAACATTGATGTTTTTGTAATAGGAGACGATTGGGAAGGTAAGTTTGACTTCTTGAAAGAGTATTGTGAAGTCGTATATCTGCCAAGAACTGAAGGTGTCTCGACGACAGAAAGAAAAAATGAAATAATTAGTAAGTTTAGTTAATGTATAAATCATTTTTGAGGAAGGTATTAAATTTATTTGACGTTTGCCTTCCTAAAAAGTCTCGAGTTTGTTTTTTTATCACTGCAAGGACTTGTTGGGATCCCAATCAACAAATACTTTATACAAAGTATAAAGATAGATTTGAAGTAATTGTGGTTGATGGAAATCATGTATCCAGCTCTAAGCCTTTAAGAAGTTTAAAGTGCTTTTATAACATTTATCGTTCTAAAGTTATAATTTTTGATCATAGTTTGCCAATGGGCCTAACCAAGGGTAATCATTACTGTATAAATGTCTGGCATGGTAGCCCGATTAAAAATATTCGATGTTTACTTAAAGAACGATTTTCAAAAGACTTTCTTGATTATCAATCAAACGTTACAGATCTAATATTATCGAACTCAGATTTTGATTCAGTTCAAATGCAGAAGTGTTTTAATGTTAGTGATGACAAGCTATTAGCTTCAGGTTTGCCACGTAATATTTATACGACTTGTAACGAAACTGAATTAAAAAAGATCGACCTATACGATGACAATACTCAAATAAGGAACATTATTCAGGGATTTGAAAAAACTTTGTTGTGGGCTCCTACATATAGAGGCGATAGCCATCAATTTAATGATCCATTAAATTTAACCAAAGAAGAAATCAGTTATTTACATCAATACTTGATAAGTCAAAACATTTTGCTACTAGTGAGGTATCATAAGTTCTCATCATGTAGTGATGATTCATTTTTTAAACACCCTCATATAGTCGATGTTAGTAGCATAAAAAATCAGAATATTTTATTGAGATATACTGATTCATTAATCACCGACTATTCAAGTATTTGGGTCGATTATTTATTAAAGAGAAAACCAATTGTTTTTTATTGCCCTGATCTAGATGATTACAAAGAAAATCATGGATTTATTAATGATTTTGAAATTTCTATTCCATCTAAAGTGCACAATAATTTCATTGAAACATTAAGCTATTTGTCGAGCTATACTGAATTAAATGATTCTAAACAATATAATAAACTATATAACAGATATCATTTTAATAACGATGCAAATCTTGCTGTTGCAGAAATTGAACACAGAATTATGACGAATTATTAAACCTTTTACGTTTAATCTGTTTTTATTTTTTCAATGATTGATTTGCAAGTGTTTTTTTTCAAGCTGACAAAAAAATCAACAGTTTGTTTGTCTGTGATAGATTGGATGAGATCATTCACTTCATCGTTAAAAAAATCATGATATGTGTTTAAGTACTGCTTATTAATTCCTCTACTATCAATATAGCTCTTTAAGTTATGTCCAAAAAGATATACTTCTTTATCAATTGAAGCGTCAACAAGTAGGCTGGAAAAGTCACTTATAAAAATATCTGATGATAACAAATGTTGTTCTACAGTATCTTCCTTTGCCACCAACATAAAATTATCAGTTTCAATGATATTTATATTTTTTTCTAGGGGATGCAGTTTCACGAGTAATTGGTAGTTATTCTTTGAAAGAAACTCTTGAAATGCTTCACTACTGAGTTTTTTTAGGTTAATAACTGTACTGTTATCAGTATGCCAAGTAGGTGCATATAGTATTGTAACGATTGACGCTGGTTTATTTCTAATACTATGTCCTGGTCTAGCTTTGTCGAATCTAGGCCAGCCAGTGTTAACTACTTTGTGAGAAGGGAGCGAAAATGATTGAGAAAGAATTAATTCAGTTGCTTTATCGTGACTGAACACATACTTATATTGGTCAAATCGGGTGATTAATAACTTGGCTATAACACTTTTTATAATAGGCATAGAGGAAGGAAATGTTTCAGGTGAGAGTAATCCAAGCTTTTTAATTGGCCAACCATGCCAAAGTTGATATTTATCTCTGCCAAATGAAGGCACTAACGGAGAAATGTCTGATGAACCGGTTGCGTAAACAAACTTTTTGGCTACCAGGGTGTAAAATATACCTTTCAAACTATATTTATAGTAAAATTTGTCCTTATACAAAGTATCCACATTTATTGTTTTATTTTGAACGATCCAAATAGCATTAATTTCAGAATAATGCTGCTGAACGTACTTAAAAACATATTTTGAATTGTCTGTATAACCATGTATATGCCCAAATACCCATACATTGCGCGATACAGGGATAATAGAACAAAGTAGATTTATTGGTAGTAAAATTAGGTATCTAAATATCTGAAAAATTAATCTAATTTTACTATTTTTAAAAAAAGACAAAGTGTGCCTCACCCATATAAGTTACAGAATAATAATGAAAAAAATCATAATAACCTCTAATACCTCATGGTTTGTTTATAATTTCTTTAAAGCCAGTATTATAGAGTTCTTGAAAGCTGGACACAAAGTTTATGTGATCGCACCGTTAGACAAATTTTCAATAAAAATAGAAAAATTAGGCTGCATATATCATGAAATTGAAATTGACCGTGCCGGTGCCAATGTCGTTTCTGAGCTCAAAACATTTACAGGACTATACAGTTGCATTAAAAAAATAAACCCGGATGTAGTGCTAAATTTCACACCTAAGATGAACATATACTCAACATTAGTATCAAGACTCCAAGGTGTTAAGGTCATTAACAGTGTCGCTGGTTTGGGATCAATTTTTACCGAGAAAGGGATCAAGTCTTCACTTGGCAAAATGTTACTCAAATTAACTCAACCGCTAGCACATCATGTCGTATTTCAAAACATGGAAGATTGGGATATCTATCTCTCAAATGGCTTAGTAAATAAATTGAATAGTTCACGTGTTTACGGAATCGGTTTAGATTTGAAATCATTTCCGTTGCATCAATCCAAAGATGATCAATGTGTCAGGTTCATTCTCGTTGCTAGAATGCTTAAAACAAAAGGTGTGTTACAGTTTGTAGAAGCTGCTGAGCAAGTTGCAACGTTTTTAATTAAACGTGATACAAACGCGATTGATAAGGTTAAATTACAGTTTTCTTTACTTGGGTTTGTTGATGAACAAAATCCTCAAAGAATATCTCATGAAGCATTGTCAGAAATAGATAAAAACTCTGTTGTTGATTATCTTGGTGAAACAGATGATGTTTATTCGATTGTAAAAGAGCAAGATTGTGTTGTTTTACCATCTTTTTATCGTGAAGGTTTACCTCAATGCTTAATTGAAGCTTGCTCAATGGGGAAACCAATTATTACCACAAATAATGTAGGTTGTAGAGATACTGTAGATGATGGTGTTAATGGATATTTGGTGCCACCAAAAGGCATTGAAGAGCTGGCAAATGCAATGATAGAAATCATTGACATGGGTCATCATAATAGACTTGAAATGGGCAGGTTAGGTAGAGCTAAAGCTGAGGAACAATTTTGTCATTTAAAAGTGTCCAGGCATTACCTAGATTTGATTAATACAATTTAACGTTAAACAACACTGCAGTTAAGATATTAAATAGAAATGATAAAATTACATAATTTGACTAAATACTATCCGTCAGAGTTGGGCAATCAATACATTTTTAAAAATATTGATTTTACGATTCCTAGTGGCCATAACATTGCTTTATTAGGCTCTAACGGTGCAGGTAAATCAACTTTATTTAGAATGTTAGCCGGAAGCGAATATCCCAATTCCGGCTCAGTCATTACGGACCAAAAGTTATCTTGGCCAGTTGCTTTGGCGACAGGTATTCATAAAGAAATGACTGGCCGTGAGAATACGCGTTTTATTGGCCGTGTTAATGGTGTGTCCGATTTATCTGAGTATGAAGAGAAGGTAAAGAAATTCGCAGCTTTAGGTGTAAAATATGATTTACCAGTAAAAAGTTATTCTAGTGGGATGCGCTCAAGGTTAGCTTTTGGTTGTTGCATATCAATTGATTTTGATATTTATCTTATTGATGAAGCGACATCAGTTGGTGATCAAAAATTTAGAAAAAAAGCCAAAGCGTCATTGCTTGCAAGAAGTAAGGCTGCCAATGTCATAATGGTTAGCCACGATATGAAAGAAATAAAAGAGTTTTGTGACAGTGCAATTATCTTACATGATGGGAAATTAACCTTTTATGATGATTTACAGAAAGCGTTACAAATATATGAAGAGTTATAGCGTAAATTTGTAGTGCTTTTTTAATGACTCTTAATTTTATTGCTTACCTGCTTACCTGCT
>NZ_MCUF01000047.1:0-16673 GCF_002873615.1 Shewanella sp. 10N.286.51.B7 | reverse complement strand
ACAATTAAAATAACAATTAATATAACAATCATAATGACCGGATTAAAAGTCATTGAATGGGTTAGTCGTGCTCAGATTTAAGGGTTGATTGCCCTTTCGGTTTTAGGGCTCGATAAGCATGTTTACAACCTTTGCCACAACCCACTAAACATAGTTCACAGATTAACGACAGTAGAAAACCCAATACTAATCCGATAGCAATTGCCCGCGTATCTAGCATGATTGTATGGCTAAAGTTATTCCATACTTCTTGCCTAATATCTTCCATTGGCTCAAAAGCCACTTGTTCAAAGCGACTGTAAGCCGTTTGATTGAATTGATTCAGTGCGCCATTGAGCAGTTGATAGCGTTGATAAATCGCTTCAATACTGTCGCCGCCGGCGTTAATCACTTGATCTGGGTTTTGTTGATAGTGGCTAATTAACTTTTGGATATCGCCAGCAAAAAATCGGTCGGCATCACGCTGAAATTCATCCAAGCTGAGCTTGGCTTCTTGGGTATGGGCTTGAAGTCGCTGACCATATTGATCGACAAATGCAGGCACTTGTACTCCAAGCAGTACACCACTGACAAATAATATCAGCCGTAGATACTCCATGATTGATTTCATCAATGTTTCCCGTTATTCAAGACAAAGTGTTAATTGGTTATTTACTCTCACTTAATCGATAGTTCAATCGCTGGTTCAATCGCTGGTTCAATCACCCAATCAATGCTGCTATCTTTAAATGATGATGCAAGTTCTACCAAGATGAATCAGTGACTGACTTTATCTTAGGTTTCATTTCTTACCATCAATATGGACATTACATTAAAGGATTAATACATGAAAGCCGCGATTATTTTACCCCTATTACTATTGTCGTTATCAATAGCGCCCTCGAGCAATGCTGCCACTATCAGCCCTGAACAAATGAATCTCATGATTGATATGTCGGTCAATCAAATGAAAGCAGAAGGTGAATTTGCCAATATGGCCAGTTGCACCAATCAGTCAGAAGCCAAGGTTGAATCGGTGTTTCGCTCAGTGATGCGAACTTGCGTAGAAAAACATATGCAAGATGAAGATGATGAGAAAACCACAGCCTGTTTAGTCGAAAACTTTTCCGGAGAATTGGGCGTTTCAGCCGAGACGTTTACCGCTTGCTCAGAGCAAAGCGAATAAAAAATGAGCAAAAAAGAGTAAAGCACTCAACACGGCGATTAACCTGTGTTGAGTGCTTTATCATAAAATGAGCTTAAAAAATAAACTGATACAACAAGCCTGCACCAATCGCCATCGCTATAATGACCACTAAAAACGCCGCAATCATTTGATTTTTAAATATTGATTTAAGCAAGATGACTTCAGTTAAGCTGGCACCTGCACTGCCGATAATCAGCGCCATTACCGCACCTAATCCCATCCCTTTTGCCGCTAATGCAGCGCTTAATGGAATTACCGCTTCAGCTCGGATGTATAAAGGAATACCAATGACCGCAGCTACAGGAATGGCAAATGGGTTATCTTCGCTAGCAAAACTGGCAACAAACTCGGTTGGCATAAAACCATAGATTAATGAGCCAATCGCAATACCGCCTAATAAGTACGGTAAAACGGTTTTAAAATCTGCCCATGTGCTGTTCCATACTTTGCGCCATTTACTGACTTCTTTAGCTTTACCACCGCATCCGTTGCCACAGCCTTTAGACTCAGGGGCAATATAGGCTTCAGGTTTCACATATTTCTCAAAGCCAAGTTTTTCAAGGGTGTAGCCAGCAATAACTGATACGCCCATTGCCATCACAAAGTAGAACAGAGTCACTTTAAGACCAAATGTCACCGCAAATAAACCAATGATAATTGGGTTTAGCAAAGGACTTGCAAACAAGAACACCATCATGGTGCCAAACCCTGCTTTTGCTCTTAATAGCCCTTTTAAAAAAGGGATGGTCGAGCAAGAGCAGAACGGGGTTATTGCGCCCAGAAAACCAGCGACAATGTAACCACGGCCACCTTTACTGCTCAAAATACGTTGAATTTTTGCCGGTGGAATGTATAGCTGTAATACGCCGACAAAATAGCTGATCGCCAAAAATAAAATGGTTAGCTCAACGGCTAAGAACATAAACATGTCGAGGGTTTCCATGAGCATATCCATATTGATGAAGTTAGAATCAAACATCATTTACACCTAATTAACTACATTTCTAGAATAATCGAAACATATTCCTTTAAACTGGATAGATCAAGATATTTCTAGTATTATCGAAATATAATTTGCAAAAGGTATGGTTATGGAAATTGAGACTATCGCTAAAGCATTGAAAGAACTGGGTCATCCAACACGGCTTACCATTTATAATAAAGTGGTTCGCGCGGGTTATCAGGGCATTGCTGTCGGTGGATTACAGGAGTCTTTAGCTATTCCTGGTTCAACGTTATCTCACCACATCTCTAGTTTGGCCTCTGCAGGGCTTATTTCGCAGCGACGTGAAGGCCGTACTTTATTTTGCGTTGCCGAATTTGAGCAACTCGAATCTGTGATTGGCTTTTTACAAAACGAATGTTGCGCCGACGAGGCTTGTACGCCAAAGGTTACCGCATGAAAGGCTGGGTGATCCCGCCGAAAAATGACATTGTCTCGCATTTTGTTGAATGCTATTGGTTTATTAAAACCCATAAAGATGATGACGGCATCGATCACCCAAAGCTTAACCCCGATACCTGTGGCCACTTAATTATCACGCCTAAATCGCAAGCGTATGACTATCGTTCAGAAGCCACGATCACTCAGGGCAAAGGCAGTCATTGGTTATTTCCCTATAACAAAACCTACACGATGGATCATAGTGAACCTATGACCTTACTAGGCGTAAAGTTTCATGCTGGCGCCTTATACGGCTTAAATCTTGCGCCAACTGCGCTGCAAATTAATGATATTGCTCAAGTCGATATCTCAGATATATTTACGCCATTTTCTCAAAGCAAAATCTGTAATATCGAAGGGCTATTATCAGCGGCTGAGTTTCAGCAAACTGAATGTACAGCCCAATTAGATGAGCTGTTACTGCCATGGCTACAAACAGCGAAAGAAGATAAGCACAGCGCATTAGTCAAAAAAGCCTTAGCTTTACCGCAAGCGGTTGCAATTTCAAATATGGGTGAACAACTGCATTGTTCACAGCGCACATTAGAGCGTAGTTTTTTGCGGGTTATTGGCATGACATTAAAGCAATGCCAGTCGATTAATAAACTCGATAATCTACTGACTTACTTATCAAAATATCAACAAGATGAGATTGATTGGAGTGATGTCGCATTGCAGTTTGGCTTTAGTGATCAGCCCCACTTAATCCGTTATTTAAAAAACGCCATTGGCAATACACCAGGGGAGTACGCCAAACAGCGAGAATTCGTGATTGATATATATGGCAATTTTCAGTAATCAGCGATAAAAGCTTCATCGTTAACTCTACATATTAAATTCATTTGAGCATAAAAAAATCCCGCTAATATTGCGGGATTTTGTGCCTTAAGACTCAATGGCCATAAACAAGGTAACCCTTAAGCTTGTTCTGCCACCTGTTTTGGCGTGCCATGGTGACCATCGCGTTTCCAGTCAACATCTAATAGTTCTGCACCAGATAAACTAAATGCCTGACCAAAACCTTTTACGTATAAGCCGTGATGCGGGTTTAGCTTGAATAAGTTGAAGTCTTTTAGCGCAGCTAAGTTATCAATCATTTCACCAAAACGAGCCGATAACGCAGCCACGCCTTTAGTAAATGTTTCGCTGTCTCGTGCAACAACTTCAGCCGTTGCATCAAACGTTAATCGTTTACGGGCGAACACACTTTTTGATTCTGATTCATCTTCAACCAACATGACTGAAAGCTTGTCAGAGGCTTGTAGATTAGTGCCATGACGGGCTAATTCACTGACTAAAATGTAAAAGCCATCATCAGCTAAAGCAAAAGGGGCATAACTGGCATTGGGTACACCGTCTGCATCTTGTGTGGCAAGCTGTAAAGTTGAGCGTTGAGCTTTAAATTCTTCAATTTCAGGTAGTAGCTTTTCGCGTAAGCGTTGTTCTTTTTCAGTCGACATCACACATTCCTTTTATTTAATTATTATCAGTTAAGCTGCTGCGGTGACGCTGCCTTTGAGTGCTTGAAAACGCTCAACTTGGCTGCTTAGCAGCACACGCTTTTTATCGCGACCTAAATACACTTTAAATACCACTTCGCCCTGTGCACCAAAGAAGTTGATAGAGTGGCTTTCTGTGCCTCTGAACGGTTTGCTGATTAAAGCAATGGCGCTGATGTCATCTAATTTCAAGTGACCGTGTAGCCCCTCACCTTTAGTGATTAAATTGTAGTAACCGTGGGCATATTTCCCCTTTGGAAAACTACCTTTAAATTCAAAAATACTGCCTGATACTGAGATAATCGTGGTCATGTTGCCCCACTCAGGTAGTGATGTCAGCAGGTTATCTTTTTCTGTTAATGGCAATAAAGCCAGTTGTTCTGTCGGTAATGCTGTGACCACTTCAAGCTCTGTGATGGATAGCGCTTGTGCTACTTGACCTGGCATCGCTGCTGGGTTTTCGCTTAAATACTGCTGAATTTGTGCTACTGATACTGTCATGGAATATCTCCAATAATTGATAACCCTAATGTACGGTTGGCTAACACTGCAAAAGCCGCTCAAGCACTAATGCTTGAGAGGCTTTTTTGAAATAAGGCTGCAGCCATTAAGCCTGCAACCTTTTGCTTCAGCGTTATTCACCCGCAAACGGGTAAGGGATTAAAATGAATAGCGCGCTGACAATTTGAAATTCCTGCCTTGTTCATACAAGGTTTGCCACGCTTGGCGATATTCCTCATCACCGATGTTTTCTACTGCAAAGTCGACACGTAAACCTTCAAATGTGCCCATTGCTGGTTCCCAAGCCACATAAACGTCCCACAATTTGTAAGAGTCATATTGCTCAAGGTTGTCTACAGGCAAGTCATCTTGCTCAGCCACATAAGTGAAACGAGTACCAAATTTCATATCGCCTTCCATGATGGATTGCGATAAATCTATGCCCATTTTCTTAGCTGGAATATTTGATAAATACTCATCAGTATTCTTGTCTTTGCCTTCGGTTTGGCCATAGTTAAATGTCACCCGAGTTTGCTTGTAACGGTAACGGGTATTGAATTCAAAACCTGTTAGTTTAGCTTCATCCACATTGTCCCAAGAGGTGGTTTGTTCCAACCCAGGAATGCCGTATAGCGGGTTAGAAACGCTTTGTTCGATAAAGTCATCAACATCATTTCTGAACACACTTAAGGTAATTGCTAACTCATCATCACCGGCTAAGTCAGCAAAACGCATATCGGCTTTAAGCTCTTTGTTTTGCGCTTTTTCAGCTTGTAAATCTGGGTTGATTTCAAAGGTGTTACACAGACCGTCAGGTAAGAAGCCAGGAATTGAAGGAATACAGTAATGCGTACCTGTTGAGTACATTTCTTCCATGCTTGGTGCGCGGAATGCTTCATCATATCGAGCACTTAAGGTTAACCAGTCTGTGGTGTTCCACACTAGGCCAACAGAAGGCGTAAAGGCATTATCATCTGATGACAGACCTAAGTTATTGCTTTCATTTTCAAAGGTGTCGTAACGAACAGCTACATCTAAGGCAACGGTGTCTGTGAGCTTGATATCTGCTTTCGTAAATGCGCCCCAAACTGTGGTTTCACCATCTATATCATCTGGTCGTTCACCGGCTTGGCCATTGTCGTCACGCACTGTGTTAATCGTATCTTTGTAACCATCAATACCGTAAGTCAGTACAGTGTTGCCAAATGCAGAGCTGTTATTGACACTAAAACCAATGGTTTCAAATTCAGTACTATCAAATTGATCTTTAGTGACACGATCTTCATCGTAATTAGTGCTATTCCAATACACAGTCGCATTTAAATCTAATAACGGATTGTCTGTTGGGTTTAGGCTGTAATCTAAGGTCACGTTTTGATCTTCAGTATTACGCTGCACTAATGGTACTGAGCTGCCAACATGAGTCGATGGGTTACTTGGAACTAATTCATCTGTATCAGAAAAACGTGCAGATAGTTGCAGGCGTTGATCGTCTGTTGGCTCCCAGCCGATTTTAGCTAAACCACTGGTCGCTTCAGATGAGCTGTTTTCAAGGCTTTGATCATTACCAATTTTGATATTGTTGCTGTCGTGGTAGCTACCACTTAACAACCAATCAATGTTGTCAGCTAAACCGTAAAGCGTACCGCTGGTTTTGATTTTATCGCCATTGGTTTCAAAACCTTGCTTGATGTAGCCACCAAACGTATCACCTTCATCTAAAAAATCATGGGCAGACTTGGTGTTTTGTGCGACCACGCCACCAATTGCACCACTGCCCCATAAACTACTGGCAGGGCCACGTACCACTTCGATTGAGCTGAGTAACTCTGGATCCATGAAGTAAGTACCGCGGTGACCAGAATTGGTATTTTGACGTGCGCCATCAATAGTTTGTAATACACGTTGACCACTTAAACCACGAATTTCGACGCCTTGAGATGATGCTCGAGGACCATTCGTCACACTAATATTGGCTTCATTCTTTAGCGCATCAGCGACAGATGAAGGCTGAGACTCTTGCATCTTCTCTTCACTGATCACCGTCACGCTGCGGCTGGAATCTGATACTTTTTCGCTAATACGGGTAGCGGTAACAAGCACTTCATCAAATTCTGTAACGGTTTGGTTTTCTTGTGCGAATGCGGTGGTACTAAAAACCATTGCCATTGCTACAACGAGTGGCTTCTTGGTCATTGTTATATCCTCAATAATAAATGCGACTTTTCTGTCGTTCATAGAGAATTAGGTGTGCTACTCACTGTGGTGTTAAAACGCGTAAATCACCAATCAGTAGGAAAAAACATCAGCACAAAGTGTTATCTCTGACGAACTATTTGCCGCACTTTACCTGAGAATAAAACTTAGATCAAATGAAAATCATTATCATTTGCGATCTCATTCAATTTGTTGTACATTCAAATCAACAAAGACAAAGGCAGAGCCTAACTACTTGTTATTAATAGCTTTGTAAAGAATGTAAAGATTCAAAGCTAACTAATTGCTTAATTTAGATATGTTCAACATTTGACCACATTGATGTTGTAGAAGACTATTTCAGATGACACCTAAACGATATTTTGCTTTCGGATGTTTAACCATTTTAATCCAAGGAGGGGTGCTCGCCTCTCAAAATAGTGAGCCATCGATTCAGTTATCTGAAGGTGCGGCAATGGGCTCAAATAAAGCTGTCAGTGTCATGATTGCTATGCAAGCAAGTACACAGGCAACAAGTATCGAAAACACTGTAGAAGAAGTGAAAAAACCAGAGCACCTTGCTAAACCTAAACCTGTGGTTAAACCTGAACCTGAACCAGTGGTTAAAGCTGCTCCTAAAAAGCCTGCAGCAGAGAAAGTCATTACCAAAATTGAACAAGCTAAACCCTCAGTTTCTAAAACCTCAGTTTCTAATCCTGAAACTTCTAAGCCAGAAACAGCTGAGCAGCCACCTGCCGAAGTAACAGAGGTTGCCAGCACTGATGCCAGTGCAACTCACAATCAACAGCAAGTCGACGCTAAACAAGGAGTCACCCAAGAAACAGTTGCCTTACAACAACCGACATTTTCAGCACCACCAGCACAACCTAATTACCCTAAAAAGGCACGTAAACGTGGCTTTGAAGGCACCGCGACAGTGGAAGTCATGTTTAATCAAATTGGTGAGCAACTCTCGCTTACCCTCGTCGATAGTTCAGGTTACAGCCTACTCGATGCAGCAGCTATTAATGCAGTTGAGCAGTGGCAATTTGCTGCGCCATCTCCACAAACCGCTTTTGCTTATACCGTCAGAGTACCTGTGAAGTTCGCTTTAAATTAAGCCTGAATATAGGAAATCAACATGTCTCAACCATTATATCTACAACTGTCAGAGCAGTTAGGTTACTTAACTTGGCCGCTATTTATCTGTGCTTTTTTAGCCTTATTGATCATCCTTGAGCGACTCGCTTTATTAGTGAATGAACTATTAAAACGGGATGTTTGGCTAACGGAGTTAAGACAACAAACTCGCAGCGCCACTCCCGAACAAAGGCAGCAGCTGATTACCTTATTAAGCAAAGGTCGTAGCATGCTTGCTAAGGGCACGGCACTCTTGTTATCCCATGGTGACCAACCTCGTGCAATGCGCGAAGAAATCTTAAATTTATGGTTACTTAAGCAAAAAGAAAAGCTGCAATCTGGGCTAAAGGTACTGCAGATTATTGGTGTGATCACTCCTCTGCTTGGCCTTTTAGGTACTGTGCTTGGCCTGATTGAAATGTTTAGTCAACTTGGGCTATCTGATGGTCCTGTGACCCCATCGCAACTGGCAACAGGCTTGGGGCTTGCGATGAATACCACGGCAGCAGGTTTAATCATTGCCGTGCCTGCAATCACTATGGCGTACTTACTGACACTTTGGGCCGAGAAACGCTGCAACAGAATTGCCCACGCCCTAAACCAAATGAACCTATGGTTAGACGGCTTTGATCAAGCATTAAACATTGGTTGTGATGCCCCATGTGGCGCCAATGCACCTTGTCTTAAAGGCAATGCTTTAAATCAAAACACCGTTAACACCACTACCGAAGCAACAGCCTCTATTGCTGCGACAGCGGCTGCGACTGCGACTTTAGCGGAGTCAAACAGATGATCAGCGCAGACGGTCAGGCTGGGGCTTCAGCTCAGGTCAATGTAGGAATTGATCTCACCCCGCTCATCGACATCATTTTTATAGTATTGGTATTCCTGTTACTTACAGCCAATACCCAACTGCTGACATTGCCTGTGGATGTACCTACAGAAAAAGACTCAAGCTTAACGGCCTTGTCTCAAGACGAGCATATTTCAATCAATATTTTAACTGATGCGCCCCATTGGGCGTTAGATGCTAAGCAATTCGACAATTTCGACCAATTCGAAGCCGCTTTCATTCAAGTCTTGGATTCGTCACCAAATATCAATGTGGTTGTCGCTGCTGATAAAAATGCCCCCGTTCAGCCATTAATGACGGTATTGGCATTACTCCAGCGACAACAAATCACTAATACCCAAATTTTAATGGAACCCTAAATCATCTTTTATCCATCCATTTAGGAATGTTCCAACGATTTTATTTATTCGGAGTTAATTATGCTTAAGCAATCAATGTTCAATACTAAACACTCATTACTGACTCGCTTGATGACAGCAAGCATGCTGCTTTCAAGTGCCCTACTAAGCCAAAGTGCTATGGCTGAAAATCGCGTTGTAAGTGCGGGCGCAGGCATCACAGAGTTAGTGCTGGCATTAGATGCCAGTGACGAACTAGTCGGTGTAGATTCAACGAGTCAAATCCCAGACGAGTTAGATTCTGTAGCGAAGTTGGGTTATCACCGCATGTTATCTGCTGAGGGGATTTTAGCTTTATCGCCTACGATTCTATTGGGCTCAGAAGCCATGGGACCTAAAAACACCCTTGAAGTATTAAGCAGTGCCAACGTTGAAGTGGTTTCTTTACCCAGCGCCAATACCAGAACAGAGCTCGTCAGTAACATTGAGCAAATGGGCAAGTTACTTAATCGTGAACCTCAGGCGACTGAGCTAAAACAAAAAATTGATTTGTCCTTTAATCAATTAGATTCAAAACAGCAAAAACTCAATGAACTAGGCGATGCACCAAAGGTGTTATTTTTGCTGTTACAACCTGATAGACCTGCACGTGTAGGCGGCAACGATACCGCTGCAGATATCATTATTAACCTCGCTGGCGGACAAAACATTGCGGGTTTTGACGGTTATAAAAGTGTCTCTCAGGAAGGTATTTTAGCGCTACAACCCGATGTGATCCTGATTTCAAACCGCAGCGAGAGTGAATCAAGCGATCCTGTTACTGCATTATTGAAAGCCATGCCATTGCTTGCGCACACCCCAGCAGGTGAACATCAACACATTAAAAACCTGCCATCTCAAGCGTTAATTGGTGGTTTAGGATTAAGTGCCATCACTGCTGCTGATGACCTCGCTAGCGACTTTATTAGCATTAAAAAGCTGTAGCGACATCATGACCATCAAAGTGGTGATGACTTGCGCAATATCAACCCGTTTTATTAGGATTTAACATGGAAAATCAACGTTGGCTTTGGCCCTGTTTACTCACCGCTTTGGTGATAACAAGCCTGTTGTCTGTCAGCATCGGACCATTACAAATTAGCCCGTCCACCAGCTTTAATGCCATGGTGAACTGGGCAACAGGTCAAGAGTTAGCATCAGTGGCTCCCCATGAGCAATTGGTGATTAATAATGTCCGTTTACCGCGGACAATTTTAGCCTTAGCAGTAGGTGCCACACTGGCACAATGTGGCGCGGTGATGCAGGGGTTATTTCGAAATCCACTTGCTGATCCTGGCATTATTGGTGTCTCTTCTGGCGCGGCATTGGGCGCAGCAATTTGTATCGTGCTATTTCCTAATGGCGGTGAATACTTAGTTGCTTTTAGTGCCTTTGTTGCTGGCCTTGCGACGACCTTAATTGTTTATCGTTTAGCCGCAAGTCCAAGTGGCACTTCTGTCGTGCTATTACTCCTATCTGGAGTGGCTGTGGCTGCGCTTGCTGGCGCAGGTATTGGCGTATTGACCTATATGGCCAATGACATGGCGTTAAGAGACTTAACCTTATGGCAGATGGGCTCAGTGGCTGGCGCTCAGTGGCATTACGTCATTTTAAGCTTGGTCGCATTAGCGGTGATAAGTTGGCAATTCAACCAAAGCGCCAAAGCCTTAAATGCCTTATTACTCGGTGAGGCCGAAGCTCGTCATCTTGGTTTGGATGTCGATAAACTCAAACTTAAACTGATTGTACTGTGTGCTATCGGCGTGGGTATTGCAGTGGCTGCAACAGGTATTATTGGCTTTATTGGGTTAGTCGTACCTCATTTAGTCAGAATGATGATTGGCCCAGATCACCGTTTATTGCTGCCATTAAGCGCCATGTTAGGTGCAGCAATGTTAGTGGTCGCCGATATTGGCGCTCGCTCTATTGTTGCCCCTTCTGAATTACCAGTTGGTTTAGTGACGGCACTTTTAGGTGCACCATTCTTTATCATTTTATTACTCAAACAACGTAATAAGTTGGTGTAACATGCTGAGAAATATCGAATTTAAATCTATGTTTAAAACACCTAAGTCGGCGCCTCAAGTAACAGGTTTAGCACTAGCTGGTGTAAAGCCTGTTGAATTAGCACCTTCAGATAGAAATAGTGCGACTTTTATGCCTAAACAAAAGTCTGCTGGGACTGAAAGTTCAACCTCACGTTCCGCAACTGAAAACTCTGTCGTCAGTATTAATAACCTCTCGGTGCATATTGGCAAAAAACCAGTATTAAATGATATCAATCTTGAGATTATGCCAGGCCAAGTCACTGCATTATTGGGCCCCAATGGCGCGGGTAAATCCACGTTATTGAAAAGCTTGTGCCAAGAAACTGAACTGTCAGCAGGCAGCATCTCCATGCTAGGTAAATCACTCGTTAACTGGAACAGAGCCGAATTAGCCAAGTCATTAGCCGTGTTACCGCAACATGCGTCGCTGACCTTTCCATTTAAAGTACATGAAGTGGTACAAATGGGGTTATATCCATTATCCATCAGCCAACAGCAAGGACAGGATTTAGTCGATAAGCAATTGCAACAGGTTGCGTTATCTGCACTTAAATACCGTAGTTACCCCACCCTTTCTGGGGGGGAAAAACAACGAGTGCAGTTAGCTCGCGTGCTAACACAATTGGCTCAAGCTGAAAGCACACCGATTTTACTACTCGATGAGCCTACTTCAGCGTTAGATTTAGCCCAACAACACAGAGTACTTGAACTAGCACATACATTAGCCCATGAACATAACTACTGTGTGGTAGTGGTACTGCACGATTTAAATCAAGCTTGCCGTTATGCTGATAGGTTAGTGGTATTAGAACAAGGCGAAGTCGTCAGTGACGGTACACCTGCCGAGGCATTAACTGCTGACATCATCGAAAAAGTCTGGCACTACAAACCCACCTTAGTGATCGACCCTAACAGTAAACTGCCTCTGATTTTTTAGCTTTTATTTAAATCATGTTCATCTATATCGACTTCAGCCGTACAAACGGTCTGAGTCGATATTTTGGTGCACGTGTCATTAAGGACATTCGTTTTGGCTCAACAGCATTCGCAAACTTCTTCTAAAACAGAAGCAAAAACACAGCAAGACGCACAGGATACAGTACAGTCCAGGCTCAATTGGTCTTGGTTAAAGCACAAAATTGTCACGCATAAACGGCAGTTAATTCAAGCCAATTTGATTGCTGTTTTAGCCACACTATTGAGTTTGCCTATCCCTATGTTAATGCCGCTATTAGTGGATGAAGTGCTATTAGGACAAACCGGTTGGTTACTGAATAATTTACAGCCTGTGTTACCTGAAGCTTGGCACCTGCCTGGCGTGTATATCAGTATCGTATTAGTGGCGGTTATCGTACTACGTTTACTGACTATGCTGACGCAAGTGGTACAGGCTCGTGAGTTCACCAAGATTGCTAAACGGATCAGTTTAGCGATTCGTCAGCGAATGTTACTGCAATTACCGCAAATTAAGATTAGTGCATTCGATAAGTACGGCAGTGCAGGTTTAGCTTCACGCTGCATCACAGATGTGGATACCGTTGAACGCTTTGTCAGTGATACCTTATCCCGTTTAATCATCAGTGTGCTCACTATCGTGGCCATTGCCAGTGTCTTGTTATGGCTTAATTGGCAGCTAGGGCTAATGATTATTTTACTCAACCCTTTAGTGATTTACTTTTCATCTCGTTTTGCTGAGCACGTAAAAAGTTTGCGCCGTAAAGAAAATGCCGCCACTGAAGCTTTTCAACAAGCCTTGGTCGATACCGTAGATGCCACCCGTGAATTACGCTTAGCCCAGCAAGAAAAGCATTACTATCAAAAGGTATTTGGATTAGCCACAGATCTAAGCCAGCATGCTATTGCCAATCAATGGAAAACCGATGCGCTCAATAAGCTGAGCTTCACTACATTCTTACTCGGTTTTGAATGCTTTCGCGCCATGGCTATCTTCATGGTATTGGTATCAGATCTTACTGTTGGCCAAATTTTCGCAGTTTTCAGTTATCTCTGGTATTTAATGGGGCCGATACAAGAGCTGCTCAATATTCAATATGCCCGTTTTGGGGCGCAGGCATCGATGGAGCGACTCAATCACTTATTGGAATTAGACGTAGAATTAGAAGTAGAACCACGCCAAGAAAAGCCTATTTTATCAAAGTCGGCACTTGAACAAACTTCAGCTATTAGCATTGATTTCAACGCTGTCAGCTTTGGATTTGAACAACAGCCAAACTTATTTCAACAGCTCAACCTTAATCTCAAAGCGAACGAGTCTATAGCTTTACTGGCAATGAGTGGCGGCGGTAAATCCACCTTAATCAATTTATTGTTGGGCTTCTATACGCCGCATTCAGGTCAGATTATGATTAATGGTGAAGACATTCATGACTATGGGATTAATCGTTTTCGCCAGCAAGTCGGCTATGTGCCGCAACATCCCAAATTAATTGCTGGCACCTTACGTGACAATTTAACCTTTGGTATTGAAATGACTGATGAGCAGTTATGGCAAGCACTTGCTCATGCTGAGCTCAGTGATACTGTGTCTCAGTGGCAAGACAAGCTTGATACTGATTTAGGCCGCTCGAATACCCGTTTATCAGGTGGTCAAATGCAGCGGTTAGCCATTGCAAGAATGTGGCTAAGTCAGCCCCAAGTGGTGATTTTAGATGAAGCGACTTCGGCACTCGATGCCGCCACAGAAGCAAAAATACTATCCAATCTGAAGGCGTTTTTACAGCAACGCACTGCGATTATTATTGCCCATAGGCTGAACAACTTGCGCCTAGCGGATCGCATATTCGTATTGGATGATGGCAAGATAACCCAATCAGGCACAGAGCTAAGTCTACAAGCTCAGCCCGGCCTATTTAAACAACTTTATGTGGATGCCAGCTAAACTCATATGCCTCAGCGTTAATGAACAATATAGCGTTAATGAACAATATAGCGTTAATGAACAATATAACGTTGATGAACAATTTACCTGTTCATTAACGCTTTGTTTAACAGATCCACTTTTATCGGTTGGTAAATCTTAGGTTAAATAAATAGGTCTAAGGTTTAACGCTCCCCTCGTTAAAGTTTGACTCCAAGCAGGTCGCTCTACTTTCTACAAGGCGTTTTCTCGTGCGGCAGTCGATTAGCGATGATAGTTGATTGCTGATAAAAACAACTTGTTTCCAGTTCGTGTCGCTTTCGTTATCCGCGTGTATTATTTGTTCGTTTTACCACCAATTTGCTATCAAATCGTACTGGCTTATGCCATTATCCGCCGCCACTCAGTTAGATGAATAAGTTACATGACCTCATCACTGTATTGGCTTTTACTCACTGAACATTACCTTGGTTAATATGATCTCTAATTCGTTAAAGCAGAAAATTCTCGCCCCTGTACTGATTGCCCTTTCGATGGTAATTGCATTGCTATCTTGGCTGAGTTATTCGAACCAAAAGGATCTCTTGCTTAAATCCAACCTTGAGCAAGTTCAGCGATTGAGTGCCCAACAAGCTGAGCGGATCAGTGAATGGCTAGCGGCTCGTGAGGATATTATTAATGCCCTTGGTGAAAAACTAGACAGTCAACCGTTAGATGCATTACAGCAAGCCCAAATATCAGGCCGATTTGAAGGTACTTATTTTGGTACGGATAGAGGTGAGATGTTTGAAGATGATCCAACAATAGAACATACCGATTTTGATCCACGCACGCGTCCTTGGTACCAAGAAGCTGTTAGCAAGCAACAAATGATCCTGACCAAACCCTATTTAGATGTCGCATATAACATCTTGGTTGTCACCTTAGCTAAACCTATATTAAATGGTGTTGTCGGTGGAGATTTGTCAATCGATAGCCTAGTTGACGATGTGAATCGTATGACACTGCCTTCTAATGGTTTTGCCATCATGATGCATAAAGACGGTACCGTCATCGCTTATAAAGATGCCAGTAAAGCCATGGGACACATTAGCGCTATTGATAGCGATCTCGACTACAAATTATTAAATCAACAACGTAAAACTGACCAACTGACCCCAATTCATTTTGCTCCTGAAGATCGTGATAAATTAGTTTGGTCAGAAGATATCCCTAATACAGATTGGGAATTGATTTTAGTCTTAGATAAAGACACCCTTGAAGCGCCTTTAAGCTCATTATTAATGACACAACTCGGCATTTCAGCACTGGTATTGTTAATCAGTATGGCATTGATTTCATGGTTAATTAGCCAACTTTTAGCACCACTATCACGGGTATCACAAGCATTGGCTCGCATTGCTGATGGCAACGGCGATTTAACCCAACGTATTAAAATCGATTCAAAAGATGAAGTCGGCACCCTTGCAGAAAGCTTTAATCGCTTTGTGGGTAGTCAGCATCAATTGATTACCCAAATCCGTGGGCTTGCACTGCAGCTCGATAAAGAGGCTGATGAAAGCCTAACCAATACCCATACGACAGAGAAAGAGCTGCAAGCTCAGCAACAAGAAGTCACTATGGTAGCCACTGCTGTGACTGAAATGGCCTGTGCTACGCAAGAAATTGCCGGTAATGCTGAAAGCACTGCTGCAGCCGCCCAGCAATCGAGTAACAGTAGCCAGCAAGGTCAAAGTTTGGTTGATAATACCCGACAATCAATCAACTTACTGGCGAACGAAGTCACTCAAGCAACTGATGTGATTGGCGAGCTGAGCCGTCATGCCAATGCTATTACAAGTATCCTTTCTACCATTCAGGGTATTGCAGAACAAACTAACTTACTGGCACTGAATGCAGCAATTGAAGCAGCGCGAGCCGGCGATCAAGGTCGTGGCTTTGCAGTAGTGGCTGATGAAGTGCGCGTATTGTCTCGCCGCACCCAAGATTCAGCGCAAGAAATTTATGAAACCATTGAAACCTTGCAGCAAACGACATCGAGTGCAGTAACATTAATGCAGAGCAGCCAAGCATTAGCTGGCAACAGTGTTAATGACGCAACTGAAGCCGCTATCGCCATTGAAGAAATCACTCAAGCAGTAGTGCTAATTTCAGATATGGCTAGCCAAATTGCAACCGCTGCAGAAGAGCAAACTCAGGTGACTAACGAAATTACCCAAAATACGGTTGCGATTAAAGACGTCACTGATGATATAACCCAAGCGGCAGAAATCAGTGTTCAAAAAGCAAAAGACTTAAAAGTGCAGGCAAAATCATTAAATGATTTAGTAGCGACATTCATTCTGTAGCTCTCGCAAAGCAAACTTGTATAGAAAGCTTGTAAAGAAAGCCGTATAGAGAGTCAGTATCGATAGCTAGAATTAAAGTCCATAAAAAGCCCTATAACATTTAAAGATGCTATGGGGCTTTTTTGTGCTGAATCTTGGTCACTTTTGGTAAAGCTTCAGGTGAAGCTAATAGCATTTCACCTGTTCACTATTTCACTATTTCA
>NZ_MCUF01000046.1:0-262 GCF_002873615.1 Shewanella sp. 10N.286.51.B7 | reverse complement strand
CAGCGCCAGTGATGATTTGGACTGTGCCAGCGCTATCGGTAAGCGTTAGGGTGACTGTGCTGTTTGGCGCGACATCAGTAGTGGTACCTGAAATGTCGGCTGTCTCTGCGCCGTCATTAATCACTAGTGCTACATCAATTGAACCCGCCGTGGCGTCCATGTTGTCAGTGTCATCATTAGTGACAGTTTGACCGTTTTGATCCACAGCGGATGCATCAACGGTAATGTCGCCATCAACCAGACCTGAAATATCCACGCCCGC
>NZ_MCUF01000045.1:0-80774 GCF_002873615.1 Shewanella sp. 10N.286.51.B7 | reverse complement strand
CTGCTCCATCCCGCGTCCGTTTAAGCGGGGCGAACTATAACGACCTATAGTGCCCTTGGCAAGTCGAATTAGCATATTTATGATCGTTTGTTGGGTTAATGAGCATATATAGACTATTTCAGCCTTAATCGGTGGCCTTTTAAGCATTGTCTATGTGTTCTTGCTTTCAATTAGCTAATTTTTGGATCAAATTATCCAATAAATCGTAGATTTAATGGTACTCAATAGCTAAAACGACTCAAAAGACTAGAATTTATCCATTTCAGTGACATTTTCACACCTGACAATCGGTTTAGGTATATAATGCCGACTTAATTATATCTGTGAGATGATGACGTCGATTCCATGTTAAATTTTTTTGCTGCTGCCCCTAAGGGTTTTGAATATAGCTTATCTAATGAGCTTAAAGAGTTTGGTGCTACTGATGTTAAGGAAAGCGTCGCTGGTGTGTATTTTTCAGCACCTATAGAACTTGCCTACCGAATTACATTGTGGTCTCGACTTGCTAGCCGCATTGTCGTTGTTATCTATAAAGGTGCTTGTGAGTCTGCCGAGCAACTTTATAACGCAGCATATGCTGTTGATTGGCCATCTCACTTCTCTAATCAAAGTACATTTGGTATTGATTTTCACGGTACTGGTGGGTTTATTAACAACACCCAGTTTGGCGCACTGAAAATTAAAGATGCTGTTGTTGACCGTTTTCGTGATGATGGTCAGGAACGTCCTGATGTAGAACGTATCCATTCAGATTTTAGAATTGATGCTCATTTTCGAAATAATCAACTTACCATGTCGATTAACTTCTCTGGCCCTTCATTACACCAACGCGGTTACCGTTCAACAACGGGTGAAGCACCACTAAAAGAGAACTTAGCAGCCAATATGCTAGCTCGTTGTGGCTGGCAAGCTAAACCGATTGACTTGTTAGATCCGTTTTGTGGTAGTGGTACGGTTGTGATTGAAGCAGCATTAATGGCTGCTGATATTGCCCCAGGATTGCAGCGTGCAAGATTTGGTTTTGAGCATTGGCTTCAGCATGACGATCAAGTTTGGCAAGACATCTTACAAGAAGCTAAAGCACGAGCGAGCTTAGGTAAATCTCGTTGTAATGTTAAGTTTTACGGATCGGATATTGATTCTCGGATGGTGGCGCTAGCAAAACAGAATGCTGAAAATGCAGGTGTTGCTGACTTAATCGACTTTACGGTATCAGATGCGCTTGAAGTGACACCGCCGTTAGAAACTGGCTTTTTAGTCTCAAACCCACCTTATGGTGAGCGTTTAGGGAGTATTACTGAGCTTTTACAGCTTTATTATCAGTTAGGCGATAAGTTCAAAAAAGATTTTGGTGGCTGGAAGATTGCCATGCTGTGTAGCGATATTGAATTGCTATCGGCATTAAAGCTTAAAGCTGACAAACAAATGAAGATGTTTAACGGTGCGTTGGAATGTGGTTTTAACCTTTATACATTGCACGCAAAAAGTACCCGCCGCGAAGCGCCAGTATTACCAGAAGGTGTCAACATTGCCGATATCTCACCTGCGTTTGCTAATCGTATTAAAAAGAATATGAAGCAATTGACTAAGTGGGCCAAAAAAGAAGGTATCGATAGCTACCGTATTTATGATGCCGACTTGCCTGAATATAATGTGGCGATTGATAAGTATGTCGATCACGTTGTGATTCAAGAATACTCAGCACCTGCTACCATTCCTGAAGCTGTGACAAAACGTCGTTTAACCGATGTATTGTTATCACTACCAAATGCGTTAGGCATTGACCCTGAGCTAGTTACGTTAAAAACCCGTGAGCGTCAAAAGGGAACCAATCAATATCAAAAAATTGATGAGCAAAAGCTTGAAATTATCACTCAAGAATATAATGCCCGCTTTAAATTAAACCTTACTGGATATCTAGACACTGGTTTATTTTTAGACCATCGCTTAACCCGTAAATTAGTAGGTGAGAAGTCTGCAGGTAAACGCGTACTTAACTTGTTCTCTTACACTGGTAGTGCATCAGTTCATGCAGCCCTTGGTGGCGCTAAATCTGTCACGACAGTCGATATGTCGAATACGTATTTAGCTTGGGCTAAAGAAAACTTTGAGTTAAACAACCTCAACGTTAGACAATACAAGTTTGAGCAAGCCAATTGCATTCAATGGATAAAAGATTGTGAAGAACAATTTGATTTGATTTTCATTGATCCGCCAACCTTTTCAAACTCTAAGCGTATGGAAGATAGCTGGGATGTTCAGCGTGACCATGCTGCTTTATTGGTTGATTTGATTAAATTGTTGAGCCCAACGGGTGAGATCATTTTCTCGAACAACAAACGTAAATTTAAAATGGATATCAACCTTCTAGGCCAATATAAAATGGACGTGAAGAACATTGATAACCAAACCTTACCAATGGATTATAAGCGTAATCCACACATCCATAACACATGGTTAATCACTCATGCTAAGTCGCCTTACAGCAGCTAAGGTATGCAGAGTCGTAATATGTTAACTAACCCAAAAACTGAAAACTCAGATTTAATTTTATATCACACAGAGGGATGCCATTTGTGTGAAATTGCTCAATCGCTGGTTGAGCAATTAGCCCTGAGTTATCAACATATTGATATATGCGATGATGAAATACTTGCTGAGCGTTACGGTATTTCAATTCCAGTGTTAGTTATGGGTGATAAAGAACTGTTTTGGCCATTTGATGTGCCACAGTTAACTGATTTTATTAGGAGCGTCGTTTGAGTCTAGTTCGTATTAATAATGGTTCGTTAGCCTATGGTTATACGCCATTATTGAAAAATTCTGATTTCACTATTTTACCTGGTGAGCGTGTTTGTATTGTCGGCCGAAATGGCGCAGGCAAATCAAGTTTGATGAAAGTCCTATCAGGTGATGTGCTACTTGACGATGGTGAATTTAATATCGCCTCAGATGTGAATGTTAGCCGTTTACAGCAAGATCCGCCTAAAGCGGAAACGGGGACGGTTTATAAGTATATCTCAGCGGGACTTAAAGAAATTGGTGAGCAACTTGAGCGTTATCATCAGCTTTCCCATGACGTTGCTACTGCTGAGCCAGAAGCAATGGAAAAGATGCTCAATCAAATGACGCGTCTTCAAGAGTCACTAGATCATAATAATGGTTGGCAACTTGATTCAAGAATTATCCAGAATTGTGAATTACTTGGACTCGATCCAGATAAGCCATTAAGTGAGTTATCTGGTGGCTGGCAACGCAAGGTTGCTTTAGCACGTGCTCTAGTCAGCGAGCCAGACTTATTATTACTTGATGAACCAACCAACCACCTCGACATTGATACCATTGAATGGTTAGAGCAATTCTTGCTTAACTTTAAAGGTGCCATCGTATTCGTCAGCCATGACCGTGGTTTTATTCACCGTATGGCAACCCGAATTGTTGATCTTGACCGTGGTGTTGTCACGTCTTGGCCTGGCAATTACAAAATGTACTTAGAAGGTAAGCAAGAGTGGTTGCGGGTTGAGGCTGAGCAAAATGCTCACTTTGATAAAAAACTGGCAGAAGAGGAAACTTGGATCCGTCAGGGCGTTAAAGCACGTCGTACGCGTAATGAAGGTCGAGTTCGAGCATTAAAAGCATTGAGAAGTGAGCGAAGCGAGCGCTTGAATCGACAAGGCAACGCTAAGATGAACGTCAGTGATACAGAGCGTTCTGGTAAGTTAGTATTTGATATTAAAGAGCTAAACTATAATCTTCCTGAAAAAGATTTAGTTAAAAACTTCAGTTCAACGGTCATGCGCGGTGATAGAATCGCATTAATCGGTCCCAACGGTTGTGGTAAATCGACGCTGATTAAGTTATTGATTGAGCAGCTAACACCTCAATCAGGTGAAGTAAAAGTTGGTACCAAGCTTGAAGTTGCTTACTTTGATCAATACCGTGAAGCGCTTGACCCAGAAAAAACAGTTGAAGAAAATGTCGGCGATGGTAAAAGTACCGTAACAATTAATGGCCAAGACCGTCATATTTTAAGTTACTTACAAGACTTCTTATTTTCACCTGCCAGGGCAAGAACGCCTGTTAAAGCGTTATCAGGTGGTGAGAAAAACCGTTTGTTGCTAGCACGCCTGTTACTGAGACCTGCAAACTTAATTATTCTTGATGAACCAACCAATGACCTTGATGTTGAGACCTTAGAATTGTTAGAGTCTCTACTGACTGATTTTGAAGGAACATTATTAATTGTCAGTCATGACCGTGAATTTATAGATAACACGGTAACCAGCAGTTGGTGGTTTGCGGGTAATGGTGGATGGCATGAGTATGTTGGTGGTTATAATGATGCTGTTTCTCAAGGAGCTAAATTTTATTCTGAGGAACCTGACGCCGCATCTGTTGTCATAGCATCAGCGCCTGTTGAAACGAAAGCTGAAAAGCCTAAGCAAGCAACAACCAATGCGCCTAAGAAATTATCGTTCAAACTTCAACGTGAGCTCGAGCAATTGCCGAGTAAAATGGAGACGTTAGAACAGGAAGTAGAAGAATTACAAAACACTGTGGCTTCAGCTGATTTTTATAGCCAACCACAAGATACTGTCAACTCAGTGCTACAGGCATTGGCGACAAAAGAACAAGAATTGGACACTTGCTTTGAACGTTGGGAAGAACTCGAGTCATTGAAGTAAGCGCATAATAAAAATAGGAATTAAAATGAAGTCGAAGTTTGATAAGGCATTATCTGTCGTTGCCTTGAGTGTGCTTGGCGCTATCGGCAGTGTGCATGCTGCTCCAGTATATGAAATTGTAAATATTGAAGATTTTGATCTCAAAGGTAATGTCGATGGCACCAGCCGCGGCTATGCGCTTGGCGTAAATGCCAATGATGAATTGGTCGGTGTATCTAAAGGTAAGAAAAAATTATCTGTAGATGATGAAGACGATGATGGCGTTATTGATGTTGAAGATGGTATTGCGCCAGAAGAAACCATTGTCTATTCGGTATTCTTGCCGATTATTGCCAACAACTACACTTTTACAGCAGAAGAAAATGATGCTGATTCACCATGGAATCCTAACTTCTTTAGCATCAATGGGACCACCGCGCCAACAGATGTTGATGACGAAGGTGAGTTAATTATCAATTCTGTTGATACTTTCTTTTACGGTATGAATGATGATGGTGTAAAAGTTGGTTCTTATACTGCGCCTGAGAAAACGATGGATTACGTAGGAGAAGAACCTGACGATGACGATGAGGACCCTCAGGAATACTGGTATTACCGTGATTTTGAGTTACGTGGCGTTGCAGTCACAGCGGATGGTTCTGAAATCGAGTTAATCCCATCATATCAAACCTATATTCGTGAAGATGATGATTTCGTGGTTGAACTGGGTGGCTGGTCAGCCGCTGCAGCGGTCAACAATAACAATTTAGTGGCTGGTTATGCTAGTACTGACATTATTGAATATAGCTCAGAACGAATTGATAGCTGTATTGACGCTAGTGAAGATGAAGATGAAGAGTTTCCTATTCCTGTTGAAATTTGTGTTCAAGCAGACCAATACCCTACAAATGGTAGTCGTAATATTTCTTATCAAACTCGTGCTCACGTGTGGCAAATAGAAGCGGATAATACAATTCCTGAGGATAATATTGTTGAGTTGCCATTGGGGTTAACGCCTGATGAAGATTCAACTTTGAACTATGTTGCGCAAGGCTTAGGTGTCAATAATGACGATGTAGTCGTAGGTCGCTCTCATACTTATCGAAATGGTAATGAGGATAATTTATATCAAGATGCGGCATATTGGCAAAAAGATAGCAATGGTGATTACCAGTATAACTGGATAGATCCTGATATTTTCAGTGATACGGTTTATAGCTCTATCGCTTATGATGTAAATGATAATGGTATTGTTGTAGGTAGCTTTCAAAAATATATCAGCGGATATTTAAGAGAGAAGTTCTTCTACTATGATATCAATGATCCTGCTGCTGAAATTGTGGTGCCAGATGATTTTCAAGAAGGGTTGTCTGATTTAACCAGTAAACCGAAAGCGATTAACAACGCGGGTCAAGTTGTAGGTAATATTGAGGTTACTTATGACAAAGATAAACCACGCCCAAAAGCAGCGTTCTTGTATAACATGAACGACAGCGAGTTTATCAATATCAATAATAACTTAACCTGTGAGTCAAAAGGTTACGAGCAAGATGAAGACGGTGAATGGAGTCGTCATCAAGTTGAAGTGATTGATGGCGATGGTTCTATCCTGTCTTACGGCGCAGAATTTTATGTTGTTGAAGCAAATAGCATTAATGAAGAAGGCACGATAGTCGGTACTGCTTTCGTACGTAAGCCAGTTTATCAATACGACTCTGATGGGAACCTGATTTTAGGTGAAAACGGTACGCCGCTATTTGAAATTGATGGTAACGGGGATCCTGTAACATCATTCTTAACCCGTATGGTTGTGCTTAAACCAACGTCAGGTAATCAAGAAGCATGTACAGAGTCAGATCTTGTCGAAGATGAACCTTATGTGCGTAAAGGTGCTGCTTCTTTAGCTTGGTTATTGGGCTTACCATTACTTTGGTTGCGTCGCCGTAAAATGAAATAGATTGAGCATTTTTCAAACAAAAAGTCGAGGTTTTTTCCTCGATTTTTTTTTGTCTTTTTTCTCAATACCTTAATTAAAAATGCGAAAAAATGTCATAAACCGACATTGATCTTGTGTCAAAAGTCGCCTATTTCTTATTGTGAAGCCATTAGTGATCTATTCACTAATTGCGCTTAATTAACAAAATGAGGATGTGTTAATGAAAAGACAAAAAAGAGATCGACTAGATAGAGCTTTTTCTAAAGGCTTCCAAGCAGGAATTGCTGGACGTTCGAAAGAACTTTGTCCATATGGAACTTTAGATTCTAAATCACAATGGTTAGGCGGGTGGCGTGAAGGTGTTGATGGCCG
Source organism: Shewanella sp. 10N.286.51.B7 (assembly GCF_002873615.1). NCBI lineage: Bacteria > Pseudomonadati > Pseudomonadota > Gammaproteobacteria > Alteromonadales > Shewanellaceae > Shewanella > Shewanella sp. 10N.286.51.B7. Next base: position 73,802 of record NZ_MCUF01000045.1, on the reverse strand, counting down.
TTTAAGCGGTTTATTTAATAAATAGTTTTCATGGTTAATCAAATAATAAAAAGCCCTCATAAGAATAGTGAGGGCTTTTAAGATTTGGAGTTAAATGATTTTTAAAATGACGAAGTATCAGTAAAAATACCTACTTTTAAATCTGTAGCACTGTATATTTCACGGCCATCGACTTCCATCACAGCATCTGCAATACCCATCACTAGTTTACGATGAATCTTACGCTTTAATGTGAGTTTGTAGGTGACTTTTTTAGCTTCTGGCAATACTTGGCCAGTGAATTTGACTTCGCCAACACCCAGAGCACGTCCTTTACCTTCAGCGCCTTCCCAACCTAAGTAAAATCCGACTAATTGCCACATTGCATCAAGCCCCAAGCAACCAGGCATAACAGGATCGCCATTAAAGTGGCAATCAAAAAACCATAGGTCAGGAGTAATATCGAGTTCAGCTACGATTTCGCCTTTACCGTACTCACCACCGTTTTCATTAATTTTAGTAATACGGTCAATCATCAACATATTGTCGACAGGTAAGCGAGGTGAGTTAGGCGCAAAAAGGGTACCATTGCCGCATGCGATTAACTCTTCTTTAGTGAAACTGTTAGCTTTTACCATTTAAATATTACCACTTTATGTTGAGTAGGGTGACAAGATAGCGAACACGTGTAAGCTAAACAACTCCGATCACTAAATAATGCGTAATTTTATTAATATTTTTTGCAAAAATGATGGTTCGATATCGTCATCATCTTGACCTGCCATTTTTTCTAACCTTTGTTGGACTAAGCCATATAAAGATTTTTCAGGAAAATCATTGTCTTGATTTCTCTCGCCAGCAGGTATCTGCATAAGCAATGAGATGGCTTCATCCATATGTTCAATAGCATGTACATGGAATAAACCCTTCGATATGGCATCGATGATCTCAGGCTCAAGGTTTAGTTGTAACACATTAGCTTTAGGTATAATGACACTGTGTTCACCATTTAAGCCACGCGTTTGGCACAAATTAAAGAAGCCTTCGATTTTCTCATTGACGCCACCGATAGCTTGCACATTGCCAAATTGATCTAACGCGCCTGTAATGGCAAACGCTTGGTTAATAGGCTGCTCAGCAATGGCAGACATCAAACAGCAGTACTCTGCTAGTGAAGCACTATCACCATCTATCTCTTGATAAGACTGTTCGAATACAATGTTGGCATTTAAATGTAATGGCACATCACGCCCGAAAATACGGTATAAAGACGCTGATAGGATCATCATGCCTTTAGTATGGATATTACCGCCTAATTCAGATTTCCTTTCAATATCGATGACTTCACCGTCGCCGTAATGCACGGTAGTCGTAATTCTGGCGGGTTCACCATAACTAGCATCATGGGTGTCCACGACAGTTAAGCCATTGATTTGCCCAATCATCTCACCAGATGTTTGCAGATTAATGAAATTGTCTGCAAAATTTTGTGCTGCATATAGCGCTGAGCTGTCATGACGTTTTTTGGCATGTAAAATGACTTTAGCGATTGCTGATGCTGTGACCGCTTTATTATTCGTGTATGCCTTTGCTTGCAATAGCACTTGAGTTATTTGCAGCATCGATAGGCTTAAGCGTTGTTGGTGCTCGGTGAGCTTAGCGCTATACCAAAATAAAGGCATTAATGAGGAAAGCTCTAACTGAATATCGTATTCGTTGGCTAAACTCATTAACCATTGTAAATATTGGCTTTCTGAATACTTTGTTAAATCTAGCTCTGAATTGACTTCAGCAAGCAAAGGAAAATACTTAAAGAAAACTCTGTCTTCAGTACGCAAATGGGTAAATAGATTAGCAGAACCTACAAGGATAATTTTACAATTCAGTGGAATTGGTGCGAGTTCACTGTTTATACGATAAAAACCCTGTTCAAGAATTTGCATGACAAACTCCCACAGTCCCTCGCGTTTCCAAAGCGATTCGACATCAATAAATACAAAGTGGTTCGATGCAAGTATGCCAGCTTTATATTGACTGGCTTTATCTGTTTTCTGCATTTTACCAATTAAATCAGCTCGGCGAATTTGACCACTTACATAACTAAATAATTGGTTTTGACTGGCTATAGTGCCGACATTGGCTGAAGGAAGCTCTGTTTGCCAGCGAAAACTAAATTCATGGTTTTCGTTTTTACTTTTCGTGGCAACGAGGTATGAATCAGAAGGCGTATCGGCTTGCCCAACCAGGGCTTTTATAAAGAGGGCACGATCGATACTTGCATAGTCGGCCAAATATAAATGCTGTTGCTCAACTTTGCTCATTAAGTTAAAAGCATCAACACAACGCTCTTGGCCAAGTAGCAACTGGCTTAAATAAATGGTACTTGGTAAAGATTGAGGCAAAGTATATTGTGGTGCAAGTTGCGAGGTTGGGATTAAAGTTGTGGTCATAGCTTTACGTTTTAGAAATCATTAAAAAAGATTTTAGCACACTATATCGTCATATCATTGAAATGATTCAAGTCTAGTGAAGGTTTAAAAGCGTTTTATTAATCATTTTTGAGTTCAAAAGCACCAGCTCTATTGGAATTAGATTAAATAATAACGAAAAAGTCTATTTGATGACCATTTGAATAAGTTTTTAAAAAATCCTGTTTACAAGCGAGCCTGATACTTATATTATTCTCGGCGTTCGGAGAGATGGCAGAGTGGTCGAATGCACCGGTCTTGAAAACCGGCATGGGTTTGTAGCCCATCTAGGGTTCAAATCCCTATCTCTCCGCCATATTTAAGACGAAAGGCTCATCAGAAATGATGAGCCTTTTTTCATTCTTGTATAATTATATTTAAACATAGGTTTGTAGCTCATCAATGTAGGCTTCAAATCCCTATCTCTCCGCCATATTTAAAGAAGCCCGCTATTTTATAGTGGGCTTTTTGCTTTTTTAAATTTAGAAAATAAAACATCACAGGTTTGTAGCGCATCTATGTAGGGTTTAAATCCGTATCTGCGCCATATTTAAGACGAAAGGCTCATCAGAAATGATGAGCCTTTTTTCATTCTTGTATAATTATAATTAAACATAGGTTTGTAGCTCATCAATGTAGGCTTCAAATCCCTATCTCTCCGCCATATTTAAAGAAGCCCGCTATTTTATAGTGGGCTTTTTGCTTTTTTAAATTTAGAAAATAAAACATCACAGGTTTGTAGCGTATCTATGTAGGGGTCCTCTTTCAAAAATATGCTATCTCTTGTAGTGGTCAAGAAATATTGGCCACAGTCTTAGAGTTTAACCAGAACAATCGTTCTGACTCATTGGGTGTCAGCCCGCCGTTATATTGATGCGGCCGAAGCTGACAATAATATCCAATAATGTATCGTGTAATTTCATTCTGCGCTTCAGTAAAATTACGATACCCTGTAGTTGGTATCCATTCTGTCTTAAGGCTCCTAAAAAAACGTTCCATAGGACTATTATCCCAACAATTCCCACGTCGAGATAAACTTTTTTTGAGCTGGTATCGCCATAATAGTTGACGATATCTTCTGCTTGTATAGTGAGTCCCTTGATCGCTATGGAACATAACATCTTTAGGTTTACCACGACCTTCATAGGCCATCGAAAGCGCTTTGCCAGTTAAACGACTATCAGGTGATAACGACATAGCCCAGCCAATCACTTTACGTGCAAATAGATCAATCACCACAGCTAAGTACATCCAACGGTTACCAGCCCACACGTAGGTAACATCACCAACCCAGACTTCATTCGGAGCTGTGACAGCGAATTGTCGACCTAGGTGATTAGGGATTTCAATATGTTCTAGTGTCGCTTTTCGGTATTTGTGCCTAGGTACCTGGCAGCTAACTATACCAAGCTCTTTCATCAACTTAGTGGCACGATAACGGCTTAGCGAGACACCCTGCTGGCTAACCATATCTGCAATCGTTCTAGCACCTGCCGATCCATTACTTGCAGTGTGTACTTCGCTGACTAGGCTGCGAAGCTTGACCTTATCTGCGTTAATGGTTATTGGTCTCTTTCTCCAATACTTGTAACTACTACGATGAATACTGAACACTTCGCATAATGTTTTTATGCTATAGCTCTGCCTGAGTTTCTCAATTATTAAGAATTGTTCAGTGAGTCCGACATCAACAGAGCTGTGGCCTTTTTTAATATTTCGTTGTGCTCCTGGAGGCGAGCTAGTTGCTTTTTTAACTCTCGAATTTCAACTTGTTCTGGTGATATAGGTGATGCTTTATGCTGCTTACCTTGTCGCTCTTCTCTTAATTGTCGTACCCACTTATCCATGGTTGATTTGCCCACATTCATAGCTTGAGCAGCTTCAACAATTGAGTAATTCTGATCTAGCACGAGTTGTGCAGATTCAAGTTTGAACTCTGCACTAAAAAGTCTTCTTGTACGTTTTTTCATAATGTCACCTGTTAACTTATGAGGTGATGATATCACCTCTAACTAGGTGGCCAAATTAACTATGCCACTACAATCTAGAATTTATTAAATATAACAACATAAGTTTGTAGGCATCAATGTAGGACTCAAATCTCTAACTCTCCGCTATATAGAAGAACTCATTACTGCAAAGTAATGGTTTATTTGCTTTCAAGTCTTTGGCTGTTCTAAATTATTATTAATGTTTTACTAAGGTTATGATTTTTAATGCTTATATCAGGTTTAGCTATTAACGAGTGTGAAACAAATAATTTAACACTATGAGCATTAATGTAATTCAACATATAATTCCTTTTCATATTTAAAGTTTAGGGAAATACCTTGTTGTTTCAGCGTCTGAAAATCATTTTATTGTTGCTACTATCGTTGAGTACTTTCTCTGCGGTTGGTCAAGTGCAGCTAAATGATGACCAAAGAAACATTTTCTCAACTGAAATAGCCGTTTGTGTACAAGAGGGGAGTGGAGCACCCGCTAATAGTTTACGCGTGAGTCATTCAGTATCTTCTCTGTCATACCTACAAACAAGTTTATCTGATGGCCAAGACTTCATCTCTATGCTTGTTAGTATGGATTTAAGGCATAAAAATTTAACACCAGAGAAAGAGCAACCCCTTATTAGCCAATTAGCTAGTGTTGACTTCTTTAATGATGTTAGACGAGTTGTCAGTAGCGATAATCGCGCTGGAACAGGCGTTAAGCCTAATTATTTTCTTCAAATTGCTTTTTTTGAACCAGTGATTTTTAATCGTTTTATTACACCTATAGATAAACCCAAGTTTACTTATCATTGGACAAGCCAGCTTTCTAGTACTGTTTCTCGCCTGTCAGGCTGGAAAGACGGTAATAGTCTCTACAGTCATCATCACCTCCGCTACAGCTAAATCTCTGTCGTTTTAACAAATATATTATTGCCGAGTATTCGGCGTATTTTAGTGTGCTTGTATCTGTGCCTAAATCTTGGCTATTTTATCTAGCTAGCCAAGGTGTTAGCACTGGAATTGAAAGCTATCAAGTGCACGGTTAATTCTTAACAGAGAATATAAACGTGAATAAAAAAACACCACAAAGTCCAATTAATCGCTATGCGAGTTGGAAGTACATTGTCCTGCTTTTTACTATTGCTGTGATGTTTCTCAGCGCATTGCCGTCAATATTTGGTGAAAATGCTGCGCTGCATATCAATGATCGCGATCATCAGGTGGAAATAAAACAGTTAGTTAAACAGCTTGATAAAGCAGGTATTTCGACAAGTCTTGTTTCTCAAACTGAAGATAAAGTCACCGTTGTGCTTAACGATGCCAGTCAACAAGCTGCTGCTAAATCAACGATTGAATCTTATTTAACTGACGATGTTCTCGTTGCTTTAGCCATGGAATCAGATGCGCCTAATTGGTTAACTGAGCTTGGTTTTGCCCCGATTAAATTGGGCTTAGACTTACGAGGCGGAGTGCAATTCTTGTTAGATGTGGATATGGAACCTGTTTATCAAGCCCATAGGCAAATGGTGATTGATGAATTTCGTCAATTGGTCAGAGGTTCACAGGGTAGGCATATCGATGGGAAGGTACAACTTAACTTTCGTAATAGTGATGACTTACAAGCTGGTGTAGCTGCGGCAAGGGAAGAGTTTCCCCAGTGGCAACGCTCGGTAAATGGCAACGTGCTCGTGATGACTCAAACAGAAGAAGCGCGGGATGCATTGAGAGCCACGACGGTACAACAGAACTTGCAAATTATGCGTAGCCGAATAGAACACTTGGGCATAACTGAGGCTTCTGTTCAAAGGCAGGGGCAGTCAAGGATCAGAATTGAACTGCCAGGGGTACAAGATCCCGCAACAGCTAAAAACGTAATTGGCGCAACAGCATCACTCTCATTTCATGAACTTGTTGAGCCACGTTCACCAATGGCGATGTCAGTGGATGATGAAAATGGTCAAGCTATATCGCTTAATAGAAGGGCTATTCTCGGCGGCGAGCACATTATTGATGCCAGAGCTAGCCTTGGTGAAATGGGAATGCCAGAGGTTAACCTGACTCTCGACTCAGCGGGCGGCCGCAAGATATCACAGTTTTCTCGCGATAATGTCGGTAATCCTATGGCAACGGTTTATAACGAATTTACGCAAGGTAGAGATGGCGCAAGTGTAGAACAAAGCTCCGTTATTAGTGTTGCGACGATTACATCGCAATTAGGGAATCGTTTTAGGATAACTGGCAGTGGTAGCCTTGCTGAGTCTCAAGAGTTAGCCATGCTATTGAGCGCAGGTTCATTGACCGCACCAGTCACCATCGTTGAAGAACGGACCATTGGCCCAAGTCTTGGTGCTGATAACGTTAAAAATGGTTTTGCTGCGTTGGCATTGGGGCTCGGTTTAACACTGACATTTATTGCCTTTTGGTATCGACGCTTAGGTTGGGTTGCCAATTCAGCCTTGTGTATTAACCTTGTGATGCTAGTGGGTCTTATTGCGTTAATCCCAGGTGCTGTACTGACTATGCCTGGCATCGCTGGGTTAGTACTTACTGTTGGTATGGCCGTTGATACTAACGTGCTTATATTCGAGAGAATAAGAGACAAAATGAAACTCGGTAATAGTTTTGCGCAGTCAATTAATAGTGGGTTTGATAGTGCATTTTCATCTATTTTCGATGCTAACCTGACAACCATGATCGTCGCAATTGCGCTTTATTCCATTGGTAATGGGCCCATTCAAGGCTTTGCTTTAACACTAGGGCTTGGACTGTTAACCAGCATGTTTACCGGCATTTTTCTTTCAAGAGCCATCATCAATTTAGTATGGGGACGTGATAAGCGTCGTATGGTAAAAATATGAACAATATAATGACACGTTTTTTCAAAGGCCAATTTGATAATAATCCTTCGCAAAGTGGATTAACTCGCCTTAGGTTTTTATTAACTGGATTTTCAGTATGTGCTTTATTGGTTTCAGTCTTGATGATTGGAATTAAAGGTTTTAACTGGGGCTTAGATTTCACCGGTGGCGTGGTAACTGAGGTCACACTTGACTCAAGCATAGAACTTACTGAATTAAATCAGCATGTGGATAATGTTTTAGCCCAAGACGTGCAAGTGATTAAGGCGTCAGAAGAAGGTCAATGGATACTGCGTTATAGTGATGAAATGGCTGGTGATGTCGGAATAACGGATGCACTTGCTCAGATAAGCGAGCAGGTAACACTTATCAGTCACAGTATTGTAGGGCCGCAAGTCGGTAATGAAATGGTCGAACAAGGCGGGCTTGCAGTACTGGTTTGTTTAGTGATGATCATGGTGTACTTAAGTATGCGTTTTGATTGGCGTTTAGCATCTGGTGCTTTACTTGCTTTGATGACGGATATCATTATCGTTCTAGGGGTATTTGCAGTCTTACAGCTAGAATTTAATTTAACGGTTTTAGCGGCGTTATTAGCAGTATTAGGTTATTCGCTCAATGACTCAATCATCATTGCTGATCGAGTCAGAGAAATCATGCGGATGAGACCAAAAGGTGACACCAACGAGATTATTAACGAGGCGGTGAAAGCAACCTTTTCACGCACGTTAGTTACTTCAGGTACGACATTAGTGACGGTTTCAAGTTTGTGGTTATTGGCAGGTGCTAGTTTACAAGGTTTCTCAATCGCGTTATTCGTTGGCATCATATGCGGAACTTGTTCATCAATTGCGCTAGGGGTGACTTTACCGCAATTGTTTGGCCTAAAAGCTGCCGATTACATTCCTCAGCCTATCGATATTGAAGAAACGTATTCTTAATGAAATTGCATCAATTAAGTTTGTGTCAATGAGGTTTGTGTCAATAAGGCTTTGTAGCAATAAAAAAACCAGCCACAAGGCTGGTTTTTTATTGGTAAATTAAATTGAAGCTTATTCAGTCATTGCGAGTAATTGCGGTAAATAATGGCTATCAAGCTTAGCTATTTCAGTTTGTTCCTGCAGTACGTCATTTAATATTTCATCAGTGGTCAGCGGGTTAGCTAATACCACTCTAAAAACCGTCGTTGCTTGTCGCTGATATTTCGCGGGCTTTATACGCGTACGTGAAACGAAAGACTTTCCTTGTTCACGTTGATGTTTTTGAATGAACTGAGTTAAACCATCGAGCAATTTATTGCACAGTTTAACACTCGCAATATCATTATTACGTATAGCTTGTTCCATAAAGGATTGCACAGCTTGTGGTACATAGCGATAGGTCAAAATGCACAGCTCTGGCTCGGTTATCAATTCGAATTCTTGGTGCTGGTTAATTTCTTGTGCAAAGTAGCGCGCTTTTTCAAGGCTGTTATTAATTAGAATCTCATAACCTTCACTACCGATGATCTGTAAGCAAGCATGTACTAACATTGCCATGCCTGGTCTAGAGCCTTCTAATGTTTGGCTCCCCAAATCTTTAGAACCAACGCGGAGTATATATTCAGCATGGTGTGCTATGGCATGGGCAAGCTCTGGGTCTTTAAACAACACCATTCCAGCGCCCATCGGTACATACATTTGTTTATGGGCATCAATGGTCACTGAGTCAGCCAGTTCAATGCCTTTAAGCAAGTAACGGTATTTATCTGATAATAAACTTGCGCCGCCCCAAGCTGCATCAACATGGAAATGACATTGTAATTCTGAAGCTAATTGAGCTAGTTCAGATAATGGGTCAATATTGCCTGTTTCTGTTGTGCCAGCAACGCCGACAATCGCCATCACTTTGATGTTTTCTTTGGCGAGTTTCGCAGCAGTTTGGCGCATTTTTTCAACATCAACTTTGTTGTTGGCATTGGTTGGGATACTGACAATGTTGTCGCGGCCAATCCCCAATAAGTCAGCAGTTTTGCCTATCGAGTAATGACCTCGTTCAGACACTAATATGGCTAAGTCATCATAGCCATAATGCTTTAATGCACGCGGGAGCCCTTCACGATTAACTCCTTTGAAGGTGCCGTCTGCTTTTAATAATTGATTTCTAGCAATCCATAAAGCGGTGATATTTGCCACGGTGCCGCCGGAGCAAAATGCGCCAAGGGAGTAATTAGCGCTATGCATCCATTGATCGTAAAAACTGTCAGCCTGATCAAAAATCAAATGGTGCATCATCCCCAGCACTTGGCGCTCAAGTGGGGTAAAAGCTTTAGAGGTTTCAATTTTAACGAGGTTTTGATTTAACCCAACCATCATTTTAGACAGTGGCAATACAAAATACGGCAGGGCAGATGTCATATGGCCGATAAAGCTCGGTGCTGAAGTGTGTACCGAATGGGCCACTAAATTCTTCATTATTTCATCGGTATAGTCTGAAACAAATCTGGGTGAATCAGGAATTTGGTAGGCTCTAAAATCTTTTTCGATTAATGACAATGGCTTTTCAAGCGCGGCAATACTTTTACCTAAAAAGCCCGCTAAGTCTTCAGAAAGCTTTTGCTCAATGATACTTAGTGTTGATTCCGCATCTTCTGGAATGGTAAATATACGTAGAAGGCTTGCTTCAGATGCTTGGGCTTGTCGGTAATTTTTTGCGGTCATGTCTTCGTGCCATCATTTTTATTTTTCAGCCAAGTACCACTAAAATGAAAGTGGTTTCTTGGCAATTATGAGGGCTAACTTTACTTCATGGATTATTGCTCAGCAAGTTTTTGAGTTAAACGAGCGTTTTTATATTGATAGTTTAAGTGTAGCGGCGACATTTTGAGCTGTTTGAACAAGGTTTTCGTGTGCATTGCTTAAAATATCATCGAGCGGAGCTAACGAGGGAATAATAGGAAAAATGGCTGTCATTCCTTGTTGCAGTATTTTTTCTGCTCCAGAACCTAAACAACCCGCAATGCCAATCACAGGGATATCTTGTTTTAAGGCTTGTTGCATTACGCCCATGGGGGTTTTTCCACTTAAGGTTTGACTATCCATACGGCCTTCACCAGTGATGACAATATTGGCGCCTTGCATTATGTCGGCTAATTTCACTGTTTCTATGACAATTTCAACTCCCGGCTGAAGTTGTGCATTAAGTAATGCCATAACGCCAAAGCCCATGCCGCCAGCAGCGCCTGCACCAGGGAAAAGTGAAATGTCGTTATCGGAATTTTCAGGTATAGTGCGATTAATAACATTGGCAAAGTGGCTGAGAATATTATCAAGCTCAGTGACCATTTCTGCTGTTGCGCCTTTTTGCGGGCCAAATATTGCAGAGGCACCATTAGGACCACATAAAGGATTATCTACATCACAAGCCACTTCGATTTTGCAATCAGCAATGAGTGGGTGTGCAGATGAACTATCAATCTCAGCTAGCTGGCTGAGTCCTGCAGCGCCATGGCCAATAGCACTCCCGTTTGCTGTAAGCAGTTTAAAGCCTAAAGCTTGCGCCATTCCCGCGCCGCCATCGTTTGTCGCACTACCCCCCAAGCCTAGAATAATGTGATTTATGCCTTTATCCAGTGCATCACGAATAAGTTCCCCAGTTCCAAAGCTGGTGGTCAGCATAGGGTTTCTTCTGTCTCTTTCAATATGATGTAAACCGGATGCTTCAGCCATTTCAATGACTGCAGTGCCAGTGCCTGAGTCATTATTGCTTGAACCCAAAATGCCATAATGTGCGTTAACTGGTTGTCCATCAGGCCCTGTGACTTGAAGCTTTTGCATTTTGCCGCCAGTGGCATCTACCATGGCTTGTACAGTACCTTCACCGCCATCGGCCATGGGGACTTTGCAATATTCAGCATCAGGAAACACACGCTTAAAACCTTCTTCAATAGCATTAGCAACACCTAATGCACTCAGGCTTTCTTTAAACGAATCAGGGGCAATGACTATTTTCATATTATCTCTCTTGGGTTTAAAAGAGCCACCTACTTAAGGGTGGCTACAATGGATAACAATAGCGGGTTAAAGCAAAACTAAGCTTAAAAGGTAAACCAGTGTCATGGCAGTAACACCTTGAACCAGTGTTGCCATGGTTTGCGCACGATAAGCTTGTTTAACGCTCATACGACTAAACTGGGTAACCACCCAGAAGAAGCTGTCATTAGCGTGTGATACGGTCATAGCACCCGCGCCAATGGCCATAACGGTTAATACACGTCCCATATCACTTGCAAGACCAATATCCCCCAGCAGTGGCGCGACTAAAGCTGATGTAGCCACTAATGCAACCGTTGATGAACCTTGTGCTGATTTTAATGCTGCAGCCACAATGAACGGCATAAATATCCCGACACCTAATGCCGACAAGCTACTTCCAAGGAAAGTACCGATTTCAGTAGCTTTGAGAACAGCACCGAATGCGCCGCCTGCACCAGTGATTAATAAAATAGGCGCGGCAACAATTAAGCCTTGGCTAATACGTTCGCTGAACTCTTTAATTTTGTCAGCGCTTTTTAACAAAGGAATGGCGAGTAACAGACCAATCATTAAGGCATTAACTGGCTGACCTAAAAACATCAAGGTATCAAATATGACTTCTTTACCCAGTGGCGCAGAAGGGAAATTGGCTATAGAGCCTAAGCAAATCAACAATATTGGTACAAAGATTGGTGCGAAAGCTTTTGTTGGGCTAGGTAGTGCACCGTAGCTTTGCTTTAAGGTTTCATAATCTTCAACTTTATTATTGAGTTCTTCAGCGCCTTCACCATCAGGTTGCTCATTGGCGAAACGATTTGCCCATAAAGTGCCTGCAAGCGCGGCTATTGCAGCGATAAATACACCAATAGCAATGACTAAACCTAATTGATTTTCAAGGCCTAGGTTACCGGCCGCAGCAATAGGACCAGGTGTGGGTGGCACAAAAGTATGGGTTGCGTATAAACCCGTTGCAAGAGCAACACTCATGGAAACACTTGAAACTTTCATTCGATTTGCCATTGACTGTTTTAACGAGTTCAAAATGACAAAACCTGAATCACAAAATACAGGAATAGAGACGATGTAACCGATTATCGACATGGTGAGCGTTGGGAAACGTTTACCCAGCACTTTAATGACTACATCGGCCATGGTGATAGCGGCACCGCTTTTTTCCAAAATCGTGCCTATGATGGTACCGAGTACAATAACAAGCCCTATGTAACCTAAAATACCGCCAAAGCCACTGGTAATGGTTTTGGCAATGTCGGCACTAGGTAAGCCATAGGCAAATGCGGCTAAAAAAGAAGCCAAAATTAATGTCAAAAAGGGGTGTAGCTTAAATTTTGAAGTCGCAATAACGATAAATGCAATTACGCCAATTAATATCAAGATCATGCTCATGATAACGTCTCTGGTCAGGGTATAAAGATAGTTGTTTTTGTATGCGTATTATTAAAAAGTTGCACAATATATGCTTTGTTCAATTGAACAGATTTTTATGGATATAAAGATTTAAATATGTGCATATGCACATATTTTTGACATGTAGATGGTTAATAAAAGGACTGGACTGTTTTACTGACGAAATAAGCTAACGTGTTAACTTTGCTGCCATTAAGCTTGATGCATGATTTGACCAAGGTACAAATTAAGTAAGTGATGGAACTCTTGCAAATTTGTTCCGGTGATTTGCTGAATTTTATCTAATCGATAGCGGAGCGTATTGCGATGAATAAACAGCACTTCTGCACACTGTTTATGATCGCCAATATGCTGAATATAAACAGATAGTGTTTTTTGAAGTACACCATTTTTGTCTGCTTCAACTAATTTTAAATAAGGGGCAGACAAGGCATCACCGCGCCAATGTTGTTTTAAGCCGGTAAATATCACTTGAAGGGCATAGTCTTCATATAAATACTTACTGGATTCAGGGTTTAAGCTTTTACCTATTGCGAGCGTTTCTTTTGCAGTTCGATAAGATTTCGCGATGCCTTCAATGCCAATAAAGAAATGACCCAAAGATATGTTGAGCTTTAACTCCATGTTGGCGGGGATACGCTTTAACAGCTTATCTATTCGATGGCTCTCAAGTTCCGGATCCCATTGTTTACCATTAAGGTATGCGGGTTTTAGAATGACCAGCTGATTAAGTGATGTCATCGCAATCAGGTTATTACGATCTGGGTGCTGCAGTAAGTGGACGATTTGTTTCAACGCTTGATTATTGTGAACTTGTTGCTGCTTGACTGATTCTATTTCAATAATGGCGACAACACGCTCAACGGTAATATCTATGCCTAACTGATGTCCCCAATGAGTTAATTGATCGACATCTTTATCTTCATCTCGAATCAGTTGAAGAATGAACTCTTCTTTCTGTCTATTTTGCCATTGTAATTGATCTTGCAAGTTAGCTTGTTCAACAATCATTTCAGCGGTCATTTTTAATAACTCGCCATATTGGGCTAATTCACAAGGCTGACCTGTAATGCCAATGACACCCACTATCTGACCTTGATAGTGCAGAGGTAAATTCAGCCCTGACTTTACCCCGTGTAAGCTTGGGGCAATATCTTGATTAATTTCAACATTTCGGTTTTGACTAATTGCCAGTAATGCACCTTCATGTATTGAGCCTATTCGCTCATTAGAGCCAGAACCTAAAATAACGCCTTGGGCATTCATCACATTGATATTATGCCCAATAATTTTCATTGTTCTGTCTACAATCCTGTTGGCGATTGCACTGTCAATTACATACATATGTCCACTCAGAGAAGTTGCAAAATTAACTCATTACCTGAGTTATTAATTGATAAAGCCAGTAAAACAATAAACCGTAACTGGTTAATAAAGTCAATACAGTCGCGAACTTAGCGAAAGGCGGTATGTCAGTTTGTTTAAGCCCAATATGACACAAAACAATAGAAAATATGCTGATAGGTGCGACGATAATGCTCAAGGGTAATATGACAATGGCCCCAGTCAGTAAAATTAACGTCGAGAGACGCGATGGGGACTTCTTATTCGTTAATGGCATAGGGATAAGTGCAGTACCAATAGACAGCACAACCGCGCCCAAATACAGTACAAATTGTGCAAATGATTCGTACTGGCTTACAAAGCCTATAAGGGCAGCAAGTGGAAACAATAACGAAACTGTGACATGTTTTTGACTAAATGAAGATTGCACATATTGACCAGAGAAGTAACAACAGGCTTGTACGATGGCATTAATAAATGAGAAAGCCATTAAGGCAATCAAAATGAGAATACTGTCATTTGCCATTGATGTGGTTGAAGCATAGGCTGGCATAGCCAATAAAGAACCTGCTAAGCCTGATAGAATAAGGTGTTTTTTTTGCATGATATCTTGAGTCTACTAAGTCACTTAAAAATAAATTTTAATAGACATCGCTTAGAATAGCTTTTGTTAATTTAGCAATATCGAGTTATTTGTTGGTATTTGCGAAAGAGGGCACAAATAGAAAGTGTTTTACAACAAAAAAGCCTGCAAAAATGCAGGCTTTTAATCAATTAATGCGTTGCTTATAACTTGTAGTTAACGCTTAGCATTATCATGTGAGCAGTATAATCATGGCTATTGCTGCCAAAGGTCATGACATTCCAAATATTATCAGGCGCGATATCATTTGCTGCATCATTGTCTAAGTACTTTTCAATTTTATAATCTAAACGTACAGCCATTTTTTCAGTGGCTTGGTATTGACCATATAAATTAACATTATGTACTTTGGCAAAGTAATCACCGTAATCACCCGTAACGCCTTGGCGAACTTGAGTGTTACTGTCAGATTCTGAATAGGTGTAATCTAAACCTAAACGTAAGCGGCTATCCATTAAGTTGTTATAACTTAAGTTAGCGCCTACTACATCAATAGTGTCTTCGATATCAGCTTGCCAAGTTGGACCTGAGAAAGTGCTGCTACCTGATTGTTGTGATTCAATAACCTGGTGGTTATAGAACGCATTCAACATGACATCTTTATTGAACATGTAGTTTACATTGATATCGTAACTGGTGTCTTTTGACTCAGTTAAGCCAATTTCAGTATCTGTATAGTCATCTAGTGCATAGCGCACGCCTAAATCAACAGTTAATGCTTCAATAGGGGTATGGCTTACGCGCGCTTCTACCATGCTGCGATCACGATCTGCTAGGTAATATTTACGTAATAGGTCGTTATTTTCAGATGATGTCCACTCAGATGCTTGGTAATCAGAACCGTCACGGTTACCGTAACTCCCTTTTACCCACATATCCCAGTTTTCAAAACTGTTGACGCGGTAACGAGCCCAAAGGGTGCTTTCTTCGGTCACTTCACGCTCTGAGTAACTACGTTCATCACGTTTGTAATCGACACCACCATCAAGCTTCATTCCGCGGCTAATGCGGTAATCAGCTGCTAACTTAGCGCGATGAGTTGTTTGATCATAAGGGGTGTTGTATGCCACTTGACCGTTTACATCGTTGATGCTGATTTGAGTCCACTCTTCAATATTGGTGTTGTTTTCGCGATCAGAGTAGTCGTAACTACCTGATACGCGCACACTGCGATTGATTCGGGACACGGCTTTTAACGTCATGCCAGTTAGGTCTACTTTCGCATCAACAGATTCTGTTGGTACGCTGTAACCATAGCCAGATGTCACTAAGTCTTGATCTTGACTCATTTGACCAAACATCAAGCGACCACTGACTGCTGTGCCGTTTTCAGTATATTGACCAAGCAGAGACACAATATGTGACTCATTGTCTGGATCAAGTGCCATATAACCACGGGTTTGTGCACCAAACGTCGGGTTAAAGGCATTATCGTAACTTAATTGGGCATTATCATTTTTAAAGATAGAGCCATCGTAATTCAAGCTAGTAAACCAGTTTTTACCGCTAAACTTAATACCAGCATTAATGGTATCAGTGGTGTAATCAACCGGCTCAGCAATCATCATTGACTGATTGAAGAAGCTACCTGATGCTGTTTTAATACCGGTTTTTTCTTCACGTTGATAATTCACGTAAGTAGTGAACATTGATTCTGTTTGGTATTCAAAACCCAAACCTGCACGTTCACGTTTAAGCGAAAGCTCAAATGGGTTAAGGCTGCTGTATAACTCAGTCATACCGTCAGTTGAACCCGCTGTTTGCCAGTTATCAGGTAAAGTTAAGTCTGAGCCACCAATACCACTGTACGGTGATACAACACTATTTGAGTCGTACGTTGCAATAGAGCGGTAGTTTAGGTTCAGGTTGTACTGACCAAGCTTACCGACATTCACGTCTAAACGACCGTTATCAAGACCTAAGTCAGTCGCTTCAACTTTTGCACGGTAACCAGACTCGCCGATGTAATTCACATCAGCATCTAGCTTAGGTGCAAACTCATTGTCGCTGCCAAATGCGTTAGCTGAATGAATGTCATCTTCGCTGTTGTAACCAACACCCACGCCAACACTACCTGTTACGCCAGTTTCTACTGCACAACCTTTACAAACCCACTTGTCGAATTTGACTTTGTCAGTATTGGCACTGCCTACACCGTAACCATCAGCTGCCATTGCAAATCCTGCATTGGCAACTAACGCTAAGGTGATTATATTCAGTTTAAATTTCATAGTCGTACATCCTTAACGCTGAAGTAATTTGCCAGAAGGGTGGTTAGAACCATGTACTTGGCTATGACAATTTAAGCAACTGCGTCCACCAGTAAAGGCATTATCACCAACATTAGAACCCATTCCTGTGTTCCCTAAGTAAGCATTGCTTGCATGACCATCACTGGCATGACATTGCTGACATAGTTGTGGAGCACGAGTCTTAAGCATTCCTTCATTCACTGAACCATGTGGGTTATGACACGTTACACAGTTTTCAGTTACTGGTGCATGCTCCCAAAGTTTAGGTCCACGTTTTTCAGCGTGACATGTATAACAAGTCTCGTTCACACTTGGTTTAACCAAGTCTGAATCAGCCATGCTTCCATGTGGATTATGACAATCACTACAAGTCATTTGATTCCATTGCATTGGATGACTTGAGCGCTTATTCATATCTGTTTTTTGTTTTGTATGACAGCTAGTACACACTTCCATCTCTGTTTTTTTAGACAGAATAGGGTCGTTAGCGGTATGGACACTGTGACAAGAAGCACAAGCAACATCGGCATTATCATGATGGCTAGTGTTCCAAGACATACGCTTGTCGTCTAAGTGACACCCCATACAAACACTGTTTTGCTTCTCTGGCGCTAGGGTAGAGTCAGGGCCAAAAGCGATAACTGGTTCGTTACCACCACGGTTATGTTTACCCATTGGGCCGTGACATGCTTCACATTGAAGGCCTGCCATTGGACTCTTTGACGATTCAATAGCGCCGTGAACACCTTTAAAGATATCCATGACTTTTTCAGAACGTCTGTGACACATCAGACAAGAGTCGGCACCTTTAGGAGAGTAGCTGCCTTCTTCAAATTTCTTATCTAGAACAGCTTCAACTTCGTCAGGGGTCATTTTAGCATCCCACTTCGACGCATAAGCCGAGTGAGACAT
Organism: Shewanella sp. 10N.286.51.B7; assembly: GCF_002873615.1. Taxonomy (NCBI): domain Bacteria; kingdom Pseudomonadati; phylum Pseudomonadota; class Gammaproteobacteria; order Alteromonadales; family Shewanellaceae; genus Shewanella; species Shewanella sp. 10N.286.51.B7. The sequence goes on along the minus strand of NZ_MCUF01000045.1, from coordinate 55,920 downwards.
CCCAAGAGATAGCATAACAACTGCTACAAATGTCGGGATTATAGAATTTAGTTTCATTTTGATTTTCATAGTATGGCTTCCCAATCTATCCATGATGTAGATGTGATTTATGTAATGAAAGGGAGAAGCAAGCTCCTCCCTTAAGGGGAAATTACATCTTCACCGCGGTGTGATCGGAAATGGTTGGTGCGTGACAGAAGAAACAGGTTTCTAACTGAGCAGCATCATTCGCCTCTTGGTAAGGCCCATTAACTAAACCGCCTTGGCTTTGAGCATGGTTCTTGATTTCATCAAAGCCATGACATGAAGCACAAGTTGCTGTGATTGGTGTAGTGTACAAGCTCTCTTTTTGACCAGGATCTGAGAAAGCTTCGATGACCGATGATGCTAATGCACCTTTAAGCTTGAATGCATCAAGATTGAAGTCATTATGACACTGTGCACAATCTTTGATGATGCCTTCTTCACCATGAACGCTGTGAAGTTTCATTTCAAGTGCGCCTTGGTTTTGGCCAGAAGCATAAGTACCGTCAGGAGTGTGACAAGTTACACAACCATCTACACCAATAACCACTTCACCGTCAGCGTTCTCACGACCTAATTGCTCAGTCATAACAAAACCTGCATGGTGTCCTTTATGAATCTCAAATGTTTCGCCGTGACAGTTTTCACACGTATTGAATGCAACTGAATCAGTGTGACGCATACTAGCTGCTTCACCTGAAAGCGTACCGAATACTAAGTCAGCTTTCATACTTGTAGTTGCGATATCATCGCCACAATCAACTGCAGCAGTGCCATCGTTACACATTTCTAAACCAATGAAGGTAAAGGCGGTATCTGTGTCTTGGATGCCAGCAGGTGAGTATTCTCCAAATGGAAGAACCGGTAAGGTGTACTGTAGTGCACCAGCTTCAACAGAAACGTTTTCGCCAAGTTCGCCATTACGTACTAAATCGTAAGCAACTTTTGCTTGTCCATTTCCTGGGCTTGCGTTGTAACCCATTATTGGGAAGTTAGGACCAACGTTAGTGATCGTTTCAATACGTTGAATCTTGCTAACTAATGTTGATGCATCAACAGCGCTGCCAGCAGCATCAGTAATCGTCACTGAGATAGTGGCTGTTTTGTCTGAGTTAACCATCAAGGTAGAAGTTAAACCATACATGTCGATAAATGCTTTCTTCTGTTCGAAACCACCTGTGTGGATTTCTTCAGTCCAGCTCGCGTTATGACATGCAATACAGTTTGAGTTATCTGACTGTTGAGAGTGACCTTCACCAGCGACGAAATCGATGCCAGTGTGACAACTTGTACAGGTTTCCATTGTTGGAATACGAGTCCAGTTGCCCCATTCAGTTAGTTCTTCTGACTCAACGTGACAAGATTGACAGTTGTCTTGAACAATTGCGTGTGCAGTTTCTGCAGTGTAATCGTTACGACCCCAAACTTTATTAGAGTTATGAACGTTATGAACTAAGTGAGCAAAAGCAACTTCAGGTTTACCACGACCATCTGCCCACTCTTGAGTGTGACAAGTGATACAAGTTTCTACAGTAGTTGCTTTGTGATAAATCTTTTCACCTTCAGCGTGACAACTTGCACATACTTCATGAGAAACGATATTTTTGGTGTATAGAGCTTGGTAGCCTTCACCGTCGAAGTCTGCAACGATTTCGCTGACAGGGACAGACGTTACACCATCCAGTAACGTCGAAGCCTCAGCGACAATGTTGAAGCGTTGAGTTAATTCAGCGTTGAATGTATCAGTATCGAAACTGTCAAAACTAAACTCATAGCTACCGTTTTTGTTATCAACGAAAGTCGATGTAGAGCCGAGTTTCTGCCAGTTTGCGCTATTACCAGCGCCGCTAGCGCCAACTGGGATAAGCTGAGCTGCATTTTCGATTGAAAAGTCTTTAAGGCCGACTACTGCTTCATCATCTTCATTAGTCGCATAAACTTTTACAGTAGGGATGTTGTCAGCGTAAGAAACTGACAGCACTTCTAATTTTAGCTGCTCAATTGCTTCAGCTGGAGTACCGCCTGGAAGACCAGGGTTACCATCTTTACCATCATCACCGTCACTGCCACAGCCTGTTAAGGCTACGCTGACTGCACTTGCTACAAGCATCAGTGCTATTTTAGAATTTTTCTTGTTCATCATTTGTCCCTGCGTAATAAGACATTGCATAAATTTGACTTGGCTATTTGTATTGCCGAGATACGTAGTCTCTTGAGTCAATTTAGCTTTTTGGGTTTTAAATTCATCAAATACAAGGTTAATCCACAATCAGAGAAAAATCTTTAAACCTAGACTGATACTGTGAAGCAGATCAGTCTATTTCTAAAGAGGTATACATTTTCTCAAGTAAACCTTGTTTTTATTGGCTTAAAGCAAAAAAGAGCCGCACGGTGGCGACTCTTTGTATTGCTAGCTAACCTTTACTGTCCACCCCAGTCGGAGTGTGCTTCAAGGATCTGACTATCGTTGTGACAAGTAGAGCAAGTCTCTATCACATTTAATGCGTCATAATCCGCCTCTGGTACACCTAGACTATCGATTGTTCCAACTACACCGCCATTAGTTTCAATGTGGCTAATTGTTGATTCACTTAATCCGTAAGGAGGTACGTGACAACTTAAACAAGCTGCTGATTGAGGAGACACAACTAACAGGCCAACATCATCTTTACCAAATGCTACGGGAGCTGCATCAGTAGCAATGCCTTGGATAGAGAAACCATCATCGCCGTGACAAGCTTGACACTCAGTTTTCTTAAAGAATAAAGATCCACTTGAGTCATAGACATAATGTTTATCATGAACTTTAGTTGCTAAGTTAGATGCTTCGCCACCTGATGTTGCACGTGTTCCATTATGACATGATGCACAACCATCAATATCATTGGTATAACGATGCGTAATTTGCGTTGTATGACATTGTTGACAATCAGCCATTTCAGCATGCTGCATACGTGGAGATTCAGCCACTGAACTACCATCTAAATTGAAGTAGTAAGTATCAGACGTTACGTATGGAGCATCTTGGTCACCCGCATCTAAATCATCAGCATCACAATATTCAACCACACCTTTGCCAGAACAAACATGTAATTGGCTGCTTAGTACAATAGTAGAGCCAGCATCTATTAATGTTGCGATTTCAAAGTCAGCAGCACTAATAGTCGCTGTAATTGAGCCATCAGCTTCTTCAGCAAATGTGTCATAACCTACTTTTTGGTAATTAACCAAGAAGTCATCAGTCAGTACACCATTGATAACGATTGCACTATTAAAGCCACCGTATTGGTAAGGGCGTGGATCAATTTGATTTATTGCTACTAATTCATCACCATTTTTAACGGTGAAATTAACTTTAATTTCTGATTCATCATCAGCAACTGTCATCGATGAAAATTCAACTTTTAGTGCAGTTGCTAAGAAGTTACTGTTCAAATCATAATGAGCTTCTTGTGTACTGCGACCAATGCCTTCACTTGTATGACAATCAAGACAATTATTTCCTTGCCTATGTGATTTTGGAACACCAGCCGCTTCAGCAGCAGGGCTAGGGCTGTGACAGCTCCAACATGCAGTGGTATCAATATCAGCTTTCCAGCTATCAGTTAAGTTGAACTCTTCATTTGGGTTATGACAAGTGAGACAATTAGATGTCATTTGTGGGTAAACGCCATCGTCAGAGAAGTTCGCAGTTGTATGAATGCTGTGAACCATACCTTTAATCGAACCATCATATTCGTAAGCTTCACCAATCGGGTTACCGTCTGCATCAGTATCTTGCTTACTGTAGCTGTTGTAATCTGTGTGACAGAAAGAACAGGCTTCCTCAGTATTATGCTTACTGCCATGCATTGATAACTCGCCAGCTTGACCAGCTCGGTGACATGTTTGGCAATCTGAGTTTGCAAGAATTTGAAGTGGTTTTTCAACTTCTACATCAGTAGCTGGAACCCAGTAGAAAAAACTATTGTTAACGAGTGTTTGTGCACTGTTATTAGTGGTTTTGATAGACATGTAAACGCCGTTGGTCGCGTCTGCCATGTAATCATATTTTTCTAAGGTATCAATCGCTTTATCAATTGTGATTGAGTATGTACCGTCTTTGTTATCAACAAAGCAGTCTTCACATTCACTTTTACTTCCATCAAAATAGCTAGAGCCAGTAAAGTAACCATCACCTTTATCTTTGTTGAAATAGCTTAACCAAATTTGTCTATCGACACTTGGATTAACGACTTCATCTTCGCCGGGCTCAACAGCTGAACCTACTCGACCAAAAGAAATAGCAGCAAGATCTGTTTGTGTTAAACCAGTAACCGCAACGCCATTAGCATCAGCTAACTTAAAGTTGACAGTTAAGAATTGGTTTTCATCAACGCTAGCTGTTGTGATAGTACTTGTTAATGCTGATACCGAACCAATTGGTTTTCCAATAGTGCCATCTTCACCATCTTCACCATCGGTTCCGTCACTGCCACAACCGGTTAGCGCGAAGGCTAAAAGCCCAGCACTAAATACCGCTTTAGCAGTAGTATTAAAATTGAATTTTTTCATCATTGTTCCCTGCAAGAGATTTTGTTTTAAACTTGATTCTTCATCATAAAATCAAGTGTATGGATAATATCCAAGTCTATGTAAAGCTCTTTTATTCTATTTAGTTAGGGCTAAAATCACTGTGATTTAGATCTTACTATTCCGAAAGAGGTATTACTTAATTCTACAATTTGAAAGTTAAAATGTTGAAATTGTAAAATGTGAAAAGCGCTTGCGTCGCAATTGTTGCTTGAGCGTTGCTGTAGTGTTTTTCACTAAACTATATGGATTATTTAATTAGAGTAAACTTAATTAATAGAATCATTAACTAACGTACCATCCAATACATTACTTACTGCTAAAATTACCATTACTAATAATAAGTGAATTGTGTGACTTTTGTTTGTATTTGAATGACTTTTTATGTGGTTTTTAGCGTTAAAATCTCACTTTTGTTAAAAAGTGTGATCTAGATCGGCTTTGATGGCTTTTGATTAAATTAAAGGTTGTTCTAATTAATCTAAAGCAGAGAAAAGTGACTTATGAATGGCTTTATTGATTTTGGCAATGTACGAAAAAGCATTCAATTGAGTAATCATTGTTCAAACAAACATAAAGATGATGAAAGTATGGCGATTTAACTTGATCATGTCACAGGTGTGGGGGATAATCCTGCCGTTCACGTAAAACAGGTTTTATGTGAAATCTATGGTGACCTTAGGGTCCCCCCGCAATGATAACTTGTGAACTCGGCCAGGCCTGGAAGGGAGCAACCGCAGCAAGTGACTCGTGTGCCGGGGTGTGGCTCTAGGGGAACCTCCAAATTCTTCTTGTTTTACCATAAAAATTCTTAATGTCTTACTCATACATATTTTATATAGAAAATTTTTGTATTCAATTTTCTCAGTTTAGATCTGTTTAATTTTAGTACTTTCAATTTTCAGTACTTTTAATTTTCAGTACTTTCAATTCTCGGTATCGATTCAAGTTTTGCCTTTGCTTCAGCTTCTTCTTCCGCAATACGTCTTTTTAAGTTGGCTTTCAAAAATTCACGAGATTTCTCTAATGCGAGTTGTATTTCATTTTTCATGCTTTGCAATTCGTTGTAATCTTCGAAAAAATACGTATCGACTAAATGCCTGATGTAACGCACTGGAAGCTGGTTTAAGGTTACGCAACATAGATCAGCTAAATACTCTTCTGGCAGTTCTTCTAATAAACCTTCATCTCTTAATATTTCCATTAATAGCACTTCATAGTAATTACGAATATCAACTTGCATGTTTTACTCCAAGAGAATGAATTTTTATATCAGTTTGCTACCAGATTGAATTGGCTGCAATAAAAAGTTGACTATGACGATGAGATAATTCGGCTTCATTTCGGCTGTAACCACCGCCTATGACTGCTGCAATAGGGATATTAGCTTGTTTAGCGGTTTTAAATATAAACTTATCACGCGCTAAAATACCTGCTGTCGAAATGTTGAGATAGCCTAAATCGTCATCTCTATGAATATCGACGCCAGCATCATATAAAATTAGGTCTGGCTGGTGAATATTGATGAGGTAAGGAACCACTTGTTCGAGTGAATGAAGAAAGTGGTGGTCATCAATTCCTTTATCAAATTCTATGTCATGGTCTGAATGAGGTTTTCTTGAAGGAAAGTTTTTTAAGCAATGAAAAGAGCAACTGATAATATTGTCGAATTGTGATGATAGGGTTGCGGTGCCATCTCCTTGATGAACATCACAATCAATAATAAGCACTTTAGTCGCTTTACCATTAGAAATCATGCCACTGGCAGCGACTATTAAGTCATTGAATATGCAAAATCCACTGCCAAAATCATAGTGAGCATGATGGTATCCACCGCTGAGATGTAAAGAAACGCCATGTTCGATGGCTAAATTTGCACATAAGCTTGTACCACTAACGGCGTGTAAGGTTCTATTTAATAGTGCTTCACTCCAAGGGAATCCAATTCGGCGCATGACTTTAAGGTCAAGTTTGTTGTCGATGAAATCATCAACATACTTGTCTTGATGCACTTGCTTGAGTACTTCAACTTGAATCATTTCCGGTGAATGAAAATCGGAGGGTTTAGCTATTTGATTGTTCAGCAGGTATTGCTGCAGCAACTGATATTTACTTGTTGGAAATCGGTGGGTAGAAGGTAACGCCAGCTTAGAATAGCTGGCGTGATAAACAAGTGGAATACTCAATGTGAAATTTACACGCTTATTTTGATAATCAATTTACAATTGCTTGATTGCCCAGCTCATGAATTCTTTTCTTGTTTCTTCATCTGCTTGTAACCACCAATATTGAAGCATTTGTTCTGGGTGTGTTGCTGTCTCGCCTGCAGCTGGAGTTGCAGCTTTTACTGCAGGTTTTGAAGCCGCAGGGGCCGTTGCTGTAACTGTTGCGCTTGTTGCTACTGCAGCAACTGGTAGCGTTTTCGTATTACTGTCAGTCGCAGAAGCTGCTAGCGTATCAATATCTTCACCTTTATTACCGCTAAACAAATTACTGATAAAAGTACTCTCTTCATAATCAGTTTGCGTCACTTTGTAATCAACAGCACCGTTGTCTTTACGAGAAATAACGATTTGCGGGTCTTTAGCAAATGACTTTGGCTTTTTAACAAATTCACCGTCAATTGGCTTGAGCTGATACTCATGATCACCATCAACATTGATAGCCACAATAAAAGGTGATGATTTTACAAAGCTTTGACTGTCACTAAAATCATCATCAACCATGTCATGATAGCGAATAGCAATTTTATGGCTGCCGTTATCAAGTTCAAGGTCAGTCTTATGAGTAAACATGTTGGTATCGATTTCTTTACCGTCAAGTGCAAGATATTCAAATGACATTGGGATAGTTAGGTTAGCCGCCATAGCTGACGTTGAAGTCGCTAAAGCTAATAACGCTGCACTGAGCGGAAGGGTAAATTTCATTGTTGCTCCTTAACGATTGTTATTTCGATGCGGTCGTTCAAACATTTGAATTCTTTCTTCAATATAACTGATTGCTTGACGACATTTCCCTAATCGACGATGTAGAGAAAGTATTTCATTTTGTATCATGATTTTGTCAGTACTGTGGCAGTTTGCAAGTTTAGTTTCCATTTCTGCAATTTTTTGTTCAAAAGTTGTAGCCCAATTCAAATGTTTATTTAACTCTTGATATATCTGGTGGCTATTCTTCATCACATTACTGGCTATCCAGCCAAAACCACTGTCTGAATGTTGTTGCTGTTGTTTCTTAGCATACCTTGCGCGACTGTTGGCACGTTTCTGCTCTGCAGTCTTAACATTGATATTGGTTGTAACGAGTGCGCGGCGCAATGCGGTAAAGCGATCTTGAATACGTTGACAACTCAGTTCGATTATTTTGACATCGAGTTTAAGAGAAAGTTGCTTTTCTAATTGTTGAATGTCTTTTTTCAGTTGCTGAATACAAGGGCTAAGTTGTGCTCCTTGTTGAATAAATAGTTGTGAGTTAAAACGTTCAATATCTTGGAGCATTTTCTTTTGCTGGGCTGGCAATTGTTGATCATGATGCAGTGCATCTTGTTCAAGCGAGCTGAGCTGCTGCTTTAATTGATAAATAAGTTGGTTGGTATTTCTCATAACCAGGCTGTCCAAGCAAGATGCGCTGCTATTGATAAAACAGTAATAATAAACAGAGGTTTTACAAAGGGAATACCGAATCTAATAGCCGATTTAGCGCCAATGAACGAGCCTGCCATCATGCAAACCCCCATCCATAACCCTAGAACCCAATCGACTTCTCCTAGTAAAGCGAAGATGACTAATGCAGTGACATTACTAACAGAAGTCATTACACGCGCTAATGCACAACTATTTAGTAGTGGCAATTTGTATAGTCTTATGCTTGATACCGTCCAAAATGCACCAATCCCAGGACCGGCAAAGCCATCGTATCCACCTAATAGTACACCTTGAGCAGTTTGTTTTTGTTTGCATGGGGATGTCATCGGAGCGGCTTTTAGATTCTCGCCCATTGCTTTGGGGCTAAATAAGGTATAGATGGCGATACTGATAATAACTAAAGGTAAGATTTTCTCGAGCCAAGCAGCATCTATAAGATATACAAAAATACTGCCTAAAATTGCACCGAAAAAAGTCGCGATAAAGGCGGTTCGCCAAAATCTTAAGTTAATAAGCTGTTGCTTATAATAAGTATACCCAGCAGTCATTGAACCAAAGCAAGCTGCTAGTTTATTGGTACCAAGTGCTAAATGGGGCGGTATTCCCATTGTTAATAATGCAGGGATAGATAATAATCCACCACCACCCACTACAGCATCAATAAAACCGGCCACAAGACCAATAACGGCCAAGATTACCCAGTGGCTTGGATCTAACAAGAATTCCAAATAATTACCTATTCTATAACTTTACGAAATGGCGGAAGGGCATCAAGTAATGATTTGCCATAACGCTTAGTAATAAGACGTCTATCCAAAATGGTTACGCGACCATAGTCATCTTCTTTACGGAGTAATCTACCACAACTCTGGATTAATTTGCGTGAAGCATCTGGAATAGTTAGCTGCAGGAATGGATTGCCACCTTTACTCTTTATGTATTCAGCATGTGCTTGTTCAACGGGTGAGGTTGGCACCGCAAACGGCAATTTAGTCACGATTAAGTTAGTTAAATAATCTCCCGGTAAATCTAACCCTTCTGAGAAACTGCCAGTACCAAAAATTATGCTTGGTTTACCTTCATCGCAGCGTTGTTTGTGTTGTTGCAATATTTGTTGTCTTGGCATGGTTCCTTGAACAAAAAGTTGCTCTTTAGGTATTTTGCCACTGACTTGATCTGTGACCTTTTCCATTTGCCAATATGAGGCAAATAAAACCAATGTCGCCATTTCATCTTCAACTAGTGCAATGATTTGTTCAGCTAGTTCGTCAGTATAGGCATCTTCTGTTGGCTCGTTATTCATCTGTGGGATAAATAAAGTGGCATTATTTTCGTAATCAAATGGCGATAGTAGTGCTAAGAAGCGACTGCCATCATTAAGGGATAGACCAACTTGATGAGCAAAATGATTGAAATTATTTAATGCTCGAAGCGTTGCACTACATAATACGACCCCTGCTGCTTTTTGCCACAGCATGTGTTCAAGCATAAAGCCAACTTCAATAGGGGAGGCGCAGAATAAGTAATCCTGTTGTTTTCCGGTAATTAATTCTGCCCAACGTGCCATCGGAGCACCTTTTTTCGAATCCTCTTTAGCTAACATTTTCCAAAGCTTACTTAAGTTCTCAAGTCGCTGCAGGATAAATCCCGCTTCTGAGAGAACGGCTTCAGATTGATGTTTAGGCAATTCACCATCTTTAATGGCTTCACTGAGCACAGATTGAATTTTGTTAAACTGTTTGACGGCTAGATTTGAGGTGGTCGCTAAATTTTCGGCCTGTATTAGTAATGACTCTGGTAATTTGCCATTTTCAAAACGTAATCGAGTTTCTGGGTTAGCAAATAATTTAGGTTGCGTATCGCAAAAATGCGCCACTTGATTAAGTTGAGTCACTAAATCGCCAATATGGTCAAGCATGGCTTGTACTGGCGCAATGATATGAGTCGTTTTAAGTTGATTTTGCAGTTTTGAGCAAGTTTTCGAGGCTTTTTCTAACCAGTCACTGGCTCCTCTTAGTGTGGCTTGCGCACTGGAAAAGTCTCTGGCAACGGTTGGCAGGTGATGGGCTTCATCAATAACGTAAAACATATCTTCAGGCTCAGGTAAAATCACCCCGCCTCCAAGCTCTAAGTCAGCAAATAGTAGACTGTGGTTTACAATTAATACGTCCCAAGTTTCTACGTCTTCGCGCGCTTTATGAAATGGACAGTTGTGGTGACTGGACATTTGACGATGGCAGCTGTGCTTGTCACAACAAATTTGTTGCCATAAGAAATCTGGTAATGGTTGCTCTAAAGTATCAATTTCGCCATTCCATTTACCTGCCTGAAAATCTTGATGCAGTACTTTTAGTAAGTCTATTTGACTTTGGTCAGGTTTGGTTTGCCACATTGCTAATTGTGATGTGTCTTCTGGACCAATCATTGCTGCAAGTTTTGCTAGGCAAACGTAGCGCTGTCTGCCTTTTACGAGACCAAATTTAAAGTCGACACCTGATTGCTGTAAAAAAAAAGGCAGGTCTTTGTGCAATAATTGCTCTTGAAGGGCCACCGTTGCGGTAGCAATACATACTTTTTTCTTGCTGGCTAATGCAAGTGGAATAGTACCTAAGATATAAGAAAGAGATTTACCAATACCGGTACCAGCTTCACAAACCATGATCCTGCGATGTTTATCATAATCACCAGCTAATGTTTTAGATATTTCAGCCACCATGTAGTTTTGCTCTCTACGAGAACGAAAATTTGGCATCGCAGTCGCAATATCTTTATAGATAGTGCGGATCTGAGTTTTAATATGATCCGTTAACATGTATGGCCCATTAGTAATCTTTACTTACTAATTCTTTATTTGCTGGTATATGCTGTACATAATAACAGTGATTTTAAATGTTCGGAATAAATAATCGAACGTTTATAGCGTCTTTAACGACACAGGTAAGTAATTTAGTGGTAAAGATAAGTTTATTTAGTTAACTGAAAATACTTATTTGCCCCAACGATAGGTTAATCATGCATAAACAGACGATTTCAGGGCAACATTGTAGATGACAATACAAAATTCAATAGGCACTGATACTAGCACTAGCACTAGCACTAAAACTAACAATGATGCTTTACTTTCGATTAAAGGAAGGGTGCTGACTAGACATGCGACTTATCGTCACGGTCGATTAATGCTGCAATATTATATAAAAACAGAAACAGGACCGGCACTCATTGAACTAGAACAAGCTGAAGTTATCTGTTTTTGTAAACAAAGTGACAGTGAATTGATTCTCGGTCATTTCAATTCAGGTATACGTATTGAGCCTATCAGTTTAAAAAACTTTAAGCATCAAGCTGTTTCATGCATCTATTTAAAGTCAACGACAGTACAGAAGCAATTGCTCAGAATTGCCAATGATGCAGGAATCGAGATCTATGAAGCCGATATAAGGGCAGAGCAACGTTATCTTATTGAGAGATTTATTGCGTTAGATGCAGAGTTCATTGTTTCTGCTGACTCAAGCAATGCAGAAACACCTTTATCACTGACTGAGGGGGCTACTTTTGCAAGTGCTAGCCATTCGAATGACCCACTAGCATGCTATGCAGCATTCAAAACAAGAAAGGCAGATTTAGCCATTCCATTATCAATGATTTCACTGGATTTTGAATGCAGCCCATCTGGAGAGTTGTACTCAGTTGGATTATATGGCACTCAATCAGCACTTGATAATCAAAGCCCCTTATATAAAAAAGTCATTATGCTTGGTCGACCTGATTTTGACGCTTATGAGATTAATGAGTCTGATGATAGCGTTGAATATATTCAATGGGTTGATGACGAAGTGGCATTAATCCATCAGTTAATTCATTGGTTCAATGAATATGATCCTGACATTATTATTGGCTGGGCAGTGGTTACCTTTGATTTAGCACTTCTATATAGGCGTTGTCAGTATCATCGAATTCCTTTGTTAATCGGTCGTGGTGGTACAGAATTGTCATGGAAAGTTGAAGATAAATTCAGACCAGAAACGCTGTCTTTACCAGGAAGGGTTGTTTTGGATGGTATTGACTGGATAAAAGCGGCATTTTATCAATTTGAGCGATATTCACTCGAACATGTCTCGCAGCATTTATTAGAAGAAGGTAAAGCCATTGATCATGTTGAAAATAGAGGGCAAGAGATTTGCCATTTATTTGCTAATGACAAAAAAGCACTCGCTTTTTATAACCTGACAGATTGCCGACTGGTTTGGGATATTTTTCAAAAAACACAATTATTGGCTTTTGCCTTAGAAAGAGCAAAGTTGACGGGATTAGAATTTGGCCGAGTTGGAGCATCGGTTGCTGCTTTTAATAATCTCTATCTTCCGCATTTACATCGAAGTGGCTACGTTGCCCCTGCAAGAGCAACAAGCCATGGCTTAGAGTCACCAGGTGGTTATGTGATGGACTCTATTCCTGGTTTTTATAAGGATGTATTAGTTCTCGATTTTAAGAGTTTATACCCTTCAATTATTCGTACTTTTTTAATCGACCCCAAAGGATTAATAGAAGCGGAAAATCAACTTAAGGAGCATACTGTCCCAGGTTTTTTAGAGGCTCAATTTAGTCGTGATAATCCCATTTTACCAAAACTTATTGCTCAGCTCGCAGCGCAAAGAGATTTAGCTAAACTTAATCATGATAAACCTCTTTCTCAAGCTATAAAGATAATCATGAACTCTTTATATGGGGTTTTAGGCTCCAAAGGTTGTGTGTTTCATGATGCAAAACTCGCAAGCTCAATTACGATGCGTGGCCATCAGATAATGAAGCAAACTAAAACATGGATTGAAGCAGAAGGTTATAAAGTGATTTATGGCGATACTGATTCAACTTTTGTTTGGCTTGGTCAACATCATCAAATTGAAGATATCGCCAAGTTAGGAAATAAACTTGCAAAAATGGTCACTGACAAGTGGACGAAAACCTGTAAAGAGCAATACCGAATTGAGAGCTATCTTGAGTTAGAATTTGAAAGTCATTTTAATCAATTTGTGATGCCGACTTTAAGAGGCTCTGATGCGGGCAGTAAAAAACGTTATGTAGGCGCAACAGAAGATAAAGAAGGACAAATTGAACTTACCTTTAAAGGAATGGAGCAGGTGCGAAGTGATTGGAGCCCTGTTGCGAGAAGGATTCAATATCGCTTGTATTTTTTACTTTTTACTAAAGGTGACGTGAAGGCGTATTTGCAACAAGAGCTGCAAGATCTTGATGACGGTAAATTGGATGATGAACTTATATTTAGAAAAAGATTAAAAAGACATGTTGAAGAATACACTGCGAAATCGTCACCTCATGTAAAAGCTGCGATTAGACTTTGTCAATTAACAGGAAATGATAAAGCGGGCAAGCGGGGCACTATGATTGAATACCGTATGACATTAAATGGCGCTCAGCCCATAGAGGCCACCGGTGAAAAAATTGATTATCAATATTATGTTGAAAAACAGATAAAACCGATTGCTGAACCTGTTTTAGCGTTACTTGGAGAAGGGTTTGAAAGTCTAAGCAGTAATCAGATGATGTTAATTTAGTGTTACTTAATATTGCATTTGTGGTAAATCGTTACTATTTTTGAGTGGTTTGGTAGTTGATTGTGCTGTTTGATGTGTTGTTTTAGTTTATTCAGGCGTAAAAAGCACGCATTTCTTTGTTTTGATATATTTCAGCATGCTAGCCTTTGATGAAAGGATAATACAAACAAAATGGACTGTTATCAGAAATTATGATGAAAATAAAATGGGAAGGTTTAGCTTAATGAAAAAGACTTTAATCGCTTCAGCACTTGCAACTGTTATGTTCGTACCTGCAGCTTCAGCTATCGAAATCTATAAAGATGATAAAAACGCTGTAGAAATCGGCGGATTTATTGATGCGCGTGTATATCACGGACAAGGTGATACTGAAGTTGTAAATGGCGCTTCACGTATTAATTTCGGTTTCGATCGCCAAATGGGTGATGGCTGGAATGCATTTGCTAAATTAGAGTGGGGCGTAAATCCTTTCGGTGACAGTAAAATCCAGTACAACAATGACCAATTGTCTTATGAAAATGGTGACTTCCTAGCTAACCGTTTAGGTTATGTTGGTGTGAATCATGACACTTACGGTACGTTAACTGTTGGTAAACAGTGGGGCGCATGGTACGACGTTGTTTACAACACTAACTACGGCTTTGTATGGGATGGTGATGCATCTGGTACTTACACGTACAACAAAGGTGATGGTTCTGTAAACGGTACCGGTCGTGGTGACAAAACAGTTCAATACCGTAATGCATTCGGTGATTTCAGCTTTGCAGTTCAAGCACAGCTTAAACAAGATGAATTCACAGTATATGAAGATGGCTCAGTTGAGAATTTACCAACAACTCCAATGATCACTGCACAACAGTCTGTTGCGACCATTGAGTACAATAATACATACGGTGCTGCTTTTACTTATCAGGCTACTGACAAGTTTTCTGTAACTGCAGGTGTAAACATTGGTGAGTTCAAAGGTGAAACCATTGAAAATGAAAAAATCGAAGAAACTGATATCATTTATGGCTTCGGTTTAACTTACGGTGAAGGTTGGGATGCAGAAGGTTTATATGTAGCAGCCAACTATAATAAACAAGAATTCCATGATACAGATAATATCGGTCGTTTGTTGTCTGATGCGTACGGTGTAGAAACATTGCTTTCATACCGTTTCAATAACAATATTCGTGCGTTTGCTTCTTACAACATAATTGATGGTGGCGATGCATATAAAGCTGATTATAACGGCGATACATTTAAGCGCCAATTCACTGCAGTAGGTGTTCATTACATCTGGGATGCTAATACAGTTATCTACATTGAAGGTCGCATCGACAACAGTGACTTCAGTGGAAGTGAAGAAGCTGCAATGAAGTTATCTGACGATGACGGAATTGGTTTCGGTATTCGTTACGTGCTTTAATAATTTCACAAGCCGTTTTTAAATTGAAAAACACCCTATTTAGGGTGTTTTTTTTGGCCTTTTTTTTATGAATGTAACAACGAATGTTAATTAGATGTATGGCTTTGTGGTTTTTTGAGTATATTTTTTATCAATTCAAAGGTTAAAAAAGCACCGAGTGAAAACAAATTATTAACATTAGGTGCATTTAGTGGTGATTAATTAAATTCTTTTTTTTCAGACCTTTACGTTGGGGTCGTAGAATATAACTCTGTTTGCGTTCATAAATTTGAACAGATTAACTACCTTCGCGCTTCAATCTCTCGTTATGTTAATGAAACATATGTTGAATAAATGTTTTAGATGTGATTTTATTGCTCTTGAAATGTAGTAGCGGTGTAATTCGCACACATTCACCAACTTGATTTTATTGAGTTGGAAAAATAAGAAAGATATAAGTCCAGGGAGATTGACAATGCATAAGAATTTATTAGCTAAATCAGTGCGTCTAGCAATGATTAGTGGTGCAGCTGCGGCAGCATTTAGTTCACCAGTAGCTTTTGCTGCTGAAGAAGGCGATACAGTAGAAAGAATTGAAGTAACTGGTTCGCGAATCAAGCGTACTGATTTAGAAGGTGCTTCACCGATTACCTCAATTACTACTGAAGATATGAAGATGGAAGGTAACTTTACTGTTGCTGACGCGCTTCGTAATAGTAACTTGAACTCTTTCGGTTCATTTTCAGAGCGTTCAGGTAGTTCTGCACAATCACAAGCTACTATTAACTTACGTGGTGCAGGCTCAAGCCGTACATTAGTATTGATTGACGGTAAACGTTTCCCAGGTTCACCAACTCTAGGCGGAGCATCAGCTAACTTAAATGCTATTCCTATGGCTGCTGTTGAACGTATTGATATTCTGACTGATGGTGCATCATCTACTTATGGTTCTGACGCAATTGCTGGTGTTGTAAACATCATCATGAAGAAGAACTATCAAGGTCTTGAATTTAATGTTGGTGGTGGTTCACGTGATCGCGATGGCGGATTAACAAGTAAAGAGTTCTCGGTTGTAGCTGGTTATGAGATGGACAAAGGTAATATTACTTTTGCATTTGATCATCAAGACCGTGAAGGAATCTCTGATGCAGATCGTGATTACACTTCAGCAGCGCAACTTAATGCTAATTCACAAGCATATGTAGACACTCCAGGCTGGAGTATTTATGGTGCAACAGTTGCAGCTCCTGATTTTTCAGGTGCTCAAGCTTCTCCTTTATGTGATGATTTAATTAGCGAGTATGGTAACGACGTTTTCGCACGTGTATCAGCTGATACTGATTGGAGTGAAGGCTCTGAGTATTGTATGTATGCTTATGCGAACGTTTCTTATAACAAAGCATCAATTGACCGTAATACAGTTTATGTAGATGCTAATTATGAAGTTGCTGAAGATATCGAATGGTTTGGTCGTGCAATGGTTACGCAAAATCGTTCATTCGGTCGTTATGCTCCTCCAGCCGCTCCTTGGCAAAATATGGCTGCTGATAACCCACATAACCCATATGGTGAAGAGACTACTGGTTATTTCCGTTGGGTAGGTATTGGTACTCGTGATGGTAGTGTTGACGACTATAACCAAGATTATTTAACAGGTTTACGAGGTACTATTAGTGCCTTAGATGATGCAGAATGGGAATTTTATTACCACCATAATATTGCTGATAACAAATCGATTGGCGAATACTACTTAAGTTATTCTGGTCTTGCTTACAACCAAGCTAATGATATTGATTTAGGTTCTGAAGCTGGTATTAATAACATGAAAGCAACAACCTTAACTCAAGGTCGTGCTACTTTTGATCAGTACAGTGGTGGTATCGGTTTTGATGCTTTCGAATTGCCTGGTGGCGTAGCTGCTCATTATTTTGGTATGGAATATTTCGACCAAAACTACAGCGAAGTGTATGATGCACAATCTGAAGTAGGCTTAATTGGTGGTAGTGCGGGTAACTCTGCAGGCGGTGATCGTCAAGTTTGGGCTGCTTTCTATGAAGTTGCATTACCTATCATTGATGATGTTGAGTTAAACTTAGCTGCTCGTTACGATGATTATTCAGATTTTGGTGACAATGTAGCGCCTAAAGCGTCAGTTCGCTGGCAGGCTCTTGATAATGTTGTTGTACGTGCATCTTATTCAGAAGCATTCCGTGCACCTTCATTAGACCAACTTTATGCGGCAACAACATTTAGTGCTGATACCGGTACTGATTACCCATATTGTGAATCAAATGGTATTTCAGCTGCAGACTGTGCTTCACCTCAGTACGATACATATATTAGTGCTAACAAAGATCTTGGCCCTGAAACTTCGGAGTATCTAAACTTTGGTGTTGCTTGGGACATAGTTGATGATATCGGTGTTAAAGTAGATTACTTCAACTTGAATATTGACAATGTAATCAGCCGTCGTTCAATCACTAACGTTATGCGTGGTATTGATGCTGGTACTCTAGAAACTTCAGAAACTTTCTATGTTGATCGTGCGCCAAATGGCCCGAATGGTGAGCTAGGTCGTGCTCTAGAAGTTGGTACTGGTTATGGTAATGGCGATAAACTAGAAATCACTGGTGTTGACGTTGCATTAAACGCTAAATTTGAAACTGGTGCCGGTGATATTGGATTAAACTGGACTAACAGCTTCGTTCTTGATTACATCGAAGAAGTTGAAGGTGGTTCTGAGGCTATTAACACAGCTGGTTGGAATGGTTCTCCTGATTACAAGGCTAACTTTACGATTAACTATTTAGTTGGTGATCACAGTGTTTCTTGGAACTCTAACTACACTTCATCTACTTATGAAGACGATGATACAGGTAAACTAGACTCATGGTTAATTCATAACTTAAGCTACGTTTATAATGCTGGTAGCTTTGGTTCTATTTTACTAGGTGTTAATAACCTTACAGATGAAGACCCTGTATTAAGTTCTGCAGGTACATTTGATAATGCTGACTTATATAACAACTACGGTCGTGAATACCGTGCAAGTTATACTCTGAAGTTCTAAACTGTTCTTAAATAGTTTATTTTAAAGGCTCCTTAGGGAGCCTTTTTTATTGCAAAATTTTGGAGTGAGAAAATGAGTGAGCATTGGAGTGAATATTGGAGCCAAGGGTATTTGACTTCTTTTGGTGGAGAGATAAAAAATAATTATGAAGGTATTTTAAAGAAGTATTGGGAAAAGCATTTTATAAAACTTGATGATGATTTTAATGTGTTAGATCTTTGTACTGGTAATGGTTCTATACCATTACTCCTTGAAGCTTGCTTGGTTAAAAAAGTAGACAGAGGGACTGTGGTTGGCGTTGATATGGCTAGAGTGAAAGAGCTGGATTGCCAACTACATTCCACTATAGATATTAAATTGTTATCTAACATTAATTGTCAGGAACTACCTTTTGAAGCAGAAACGTTCAACAAATGTACATCTCAGTTTGGTGTGGAATACTCAAATTTAGAGATAACAATTAAAGAGGTTACTAGAGTAC
Organism: Shewanella sp. 10N.286.51.B7; assembly: GCF_002873615.1. Taxonomy (NCBI): domain Bacteria; kingdom Pseudomonadati; phylum Pseudomonadota; class Gammaproteobacteria; order Alteromonadales; family Shewanellaceae; genus Shewanella; species Shewanella sp. 10N.286.51.B7. The sequence continues at coordinate 37,166 of NZ_MCUF01000045.1, read as the reverse complement.
TGAAGTTCGATGGTGAAGCTCACTTCATAATGCATAACACTAATTCTGAAGTACTTAAACTTAACCAGAGAACTTTAAGTATTATAACTAACCCTGCTGTCGATGATTTATTTTTAAATATTTCTGAATTAATCAATCATATGGGAGAGATCAATTCTCCATTGGATCTGCAAAAAGCAAAGCAGAACCCAGTTTGCGAACAATATCGTAAAGAAGTAAATAAGAATATAAATCAGATTATTAAAGTGGATGAAGAAGCTGCTAAGCAAAGTGAATTAATGATGTATATAGGTGATTTTTTTACAAAAGGTATAATGTGGTCAATTAATAAAAAGAAAGAATATTTATCTTTTGTTATTAATGAAATTTCGACTCAACGTCTTAGGTTAACGGAGCTTAAATCAGCAGCAATGGATTTAGAAAAAATTATCATGCTACTTAAGAAGCTACCCAATGAAATGTCATTAATTTCTATAAATCAAATTAATGAAGATTCTAAGGTACTTGCATGGGAAGTGACTTTGAAAAAAAATAGCAAGTAATATATTGCAGATAGCTAATCAACCTGCATGTTTCTGAAATGAAATGTATAGAAAATAATCTTTCGATTCAATTTGTAGAACTAACTCGTCTTTCCAGTACTTTTAGATGTTCTCAATTGTTGACATAGGTCAACATTTTGTGAAATGATGCGAGCGGGTCTATGCCTTAGCAGGTATAGAATAGGGAAGAAAAAACTAACAATCACAAGAGAAAGATAGACTTAGTAGCAGCAACAAAGATTAACAAATTAATCTTGGTTGTTACTCATTAGTTAAGCTTTCTAATTCACTATAAATTGGTTGGGAACTATGTCCAAGGTAAGCAATAGAACAAAAATCGCTACTGCACTTGTTGGCGCGCTTGCATTAGCTAGCAGCAACTTCGTGATTGCAGATCCTCTAAGCGATGTACAAAAAGCAGATACTAAGATTCATACAGATGCTGCTGCGTCGCAAAACAAAGTAGACAAATATTTTGATCAAGCACAAGACATGCTATTTGAGTATGGCTCAGTTGCTGATGAACGTGAGTCTCTTAAATCATACAACGATTACGTTGCAGGCTTAGTTGCAGATCAAGAAGCAACTATGAAACTAATTCAAGATGATATCGACGGTGTTGATGCTCTTAGACAAGGTGTTGTTCCTTTAATGTTTAAAATGGTTGATGCACTAGAGCAATTCATTGCTTTAGACCTACCATTCAATCTTGAAGCGCGTGAAACTCGTGTTCAACGCTTAAAAGATACATTAAACAGTGCTGAAGTTACATTAGCTGAAAAGTACCGTTTAATCCTTGATGCATACAATATTGAACGTGAATACGGTTCAAAACTTATTGCAGAAACAGGCCAATTAGAACTTGACGGTAAAGAAATCCTAGTTGATTTCTTAAATTTCGGTCGAGTAAGTTTATATGCTCAAAGCCAAGATCAAAAGTCGGCTTGGATGTATAACGAAGATTCTAAAAGCTGGGATAAGTTAGAAGATAGCTATCTTCGTAACTTAAGCAAAGCAATTAAACAGGCTCGTGGTCAAGGTGCTCCTGATCTATTCGCCTTACCAATCCCTGCTGCGGAGGCTGCGCAATAATGAAAAAGTTTATTACTACAGCAATCGTTGCTGCAACTCTGTCGCTAACGTCTGGAATGGTTAGTGCTGCTGATGCACCAAAGACGATTGAACAATTGTTGAAACAAGTACAAACAGATCGTGCAAACGCAAGTAAAACAAACAAAAAGCGTGAAGCAGAGTTTTTGAATGAGCGTGGCGATAAAGCGGCTCTTTTAAAGCGTGAAAAATCAGCTTTAGCAGCTGAAACTCAACGTGGTAAAGATTTAGCTCAAGCTTTTACTGACAACGAACGTAAAATTGCCCAACTAGAAGAAGATCGTAAGATTGCTTCTGGTGATTTAGGCGAAATGTTTGGTGTTGTTAAAGGTGAAGCCGGTGATTTTGCTGGTAAGTTAGTTTCATCTAACATTACTGCACAGTTCCCAGGTCGTGATGCATTTATTGCAGAACTAGGTGCTCGTAAAGAATTACCTAAAATTAACGAACTAGAGCAGTTTTGGGAAGCACAGCTTTTCGAAATGGTTGAATCTGGCAAAGTTGTTAGTTTTGATGCAGACGTTACAGGTTTAGACGGTAGTGTTCAGAACACCTCTGTTATTCGTGTTGGTGCATATAACTTATTAGCTGACGGTCAATATGTTGTTTACAACGCAGACCTTGGTTTAATTCAACAACTATCACAACAACCGGGTGGCGCTCAGGTTTCAAGTGTTAAGTCATTCACTAGTGCAACTTCAGGTTACGAAAAATTATTCGTTGACCCTGCACGTGGCGTATTACTTAGCGTATTCACTCAAAAAGCGACAATCGAAGAACGTATTGAAGCGGGTGGACCAATTGGTTACATCATTATTGGCTTACTTGTTCTTGGTGCTTTAATTTCGATTGAACGTCTAGTAACGCTATATGTTGTTGGTGCTAAAGTTAAAGCGCAACGTAAAGATATCAATAATCCAGGTAACAATGCATTAGGTCGTGTTCTTAAGGTTTACCAAGAGAACAAAGATGTTGATGTTGAAACACTTGAGTTGAAACTTGACGAAGCAATTTTGAAAGAAACACCTGCTCTTGAAGCTCGTATCTCAATCATTAAAGTACTAGCAGCTATCGCTCCAATGATGGGTCTACTAGGTACAGTAACGGGTATGATTGCAACCTTCCAAACAATTCAATTGTTCGGTACAGGTGACCCACGCTTAATGGCTGGTGGTATTTCAATGGCATTGATGACAACTGTTCAAGGTCTAGTTGCTGCACTACCATTAATGCTTATGCATGCAATCGTAGTAGCACGTAGTAAAACAGTGGTTCAAGTTCTTGAAGAGCAAAGCGCTGGTATTATTGCAGAGCATGCTGAGAAGAGGGCTGACTAATGATGCTAATCCTGATGGATGTTTGGGACTCTGTCAGGGGCTTCATGGCCACCGGAGGAGATATCCTCTGGCTGGTAGCGGCTGTACTATTCCTAATGTGGGTATTGATGCTAGAGCGCTTTTGGTATGTCAATTGGGTAGCACCAAAAGAGCATAAAGGTATTATTAACTTATGGAATAATCGAGAGGATTCAACCTCTTGGTATGCGCACCGTATCCGTGAAGCTTGGATGTCCCAAGCAAAACAAGATATGAATGCTCGTATGCTGATGATCAAAACCTTGGTAGCCATCTGTCCTATGATTGGTCTACTTGGTACCGTAACCGGAATGATTGCAGTGTTCGATGTGATGGCAGTTCATGGTACGAGTAACGCTCGTATGATGGCGGCTGGTATTTCAATGGCAACCATGCCGACAATGGCAGGAATGGTTGCAGCATTATCTGGTGTATTTTTTAGCACTCGATTAGATGCAAAAATGAAAATCAGTCTCGAAAAGCTTAAAGATAGCTTGCCACACCACTAGAGAGAGTATTTAAAATGGCACGTAAAAAGCATTTAAATGTAGAAGAAGAAGCACAAGTAGATATGACTCCGATGCTAGATATCGTGTTCATTATGCTTATCTTCTTTATTGTGACGACTTCGTTCATTAAGCCTTCAGGTCTTGATTATAAGAAACCTGAAGCTTCTACAGCGACACAACAGAAATCTGCAAACATCTTTATTGGTGTGAGTAAGACAGGCGTAATTAAGATGGAAAACCGTCAGGTTGACATCGAGCGTGTAACAGCAAACGTAGAACGTATGTTAGCTGAATCACCTGAAGCGGCTGTATTAATCGAAGCAGACCAAGAAGCCGAGCATGGCCTTGTAGTTAAGGTTATGGACAACGTTAAGAAAGCGGGTATCGATAAAATTTCGATTTCAGCGGGGAAAGACTAATATGCTGAGAGCAATAGTATCACTCATTTTAGGTGCTGCTGTTACTTTCGCCCTGTTTGTCTTCATGGCCTTCTTGGTCGGTGGCGGCGCCAAGCGCGCCGATACCAAAACTGATTCTCCTATTATTGAGATCAGTATGGATAAGCAGGATACGAAAGTTCAGGACAAGCCAAGGGTTAAACCGAAGCCACCAGCGCCACCTGAGCAACCACCAAAGCCGGATACGACTCCGCCTGACACGTCATCAGATATTGATACGAATATGGCATTTAATATGAGTGGTGTTGTGGCAGGCGGTGCTAGCACAGGTTTTAAACTTGGCAACATGATGACGCGAGACGGTGATGCAACACCAATTGTACGTATTGATCCTCAATACCCAATTGCTGCAGCACGTGATGGTAAAGAAGGTTATGTTCAACTTTCATTTACTATTAATGAACTCGGCGGAATCGAAGATGTTAAAGTTATTAAAGCTGAACCTAAGCGTTTATTTAACCGCGAAGCAGTTAGAGCACTAAAGAAATGGAAATATAAGCCTAAGATCATTGATGGAAAAGCAATGAAAGTTCCTAATATGACAGTACAGCTTGATTTCTCATTGGATAAAGGAGGTAACTAATGCGTAAGATATCTACACTAGCTAGTGCGTTATTACTGACTTTATCATCTAGCTCTCTACTTGCTGTTTCTACAGCTCAAGCCGCTGAAAAGTGTCCGATTGATGACCGTCAATCTAGAGCAGTTGGGGCAAGTGCTGGTAAAAAAGTTCAAAAAGCTTTTGAAGAATATACAGAAGGCCGTCTTGACCAAGCGATTGAAATCTTATTAGAAGTTAATACTAAAAATGATTTCGATAAAGCGTATATCGATCGTATGATCGGTTCGTTTTATGCTGAAAAGGGTCAAATGGCGACAGCAGTTAAATACTTAAAAACTGCTGTTGATGCTGATATTCTTGGTGGTACAGATCATGCTGCGACATTGCGTCTGTATGCTGATTTGTTACTTCAGGAAAAGAAGTTCAAAGACGCTATTCCTTACTACTACAAGTGGATGGATTTCACTTGTAAAGTTGACCCAGTAGTATTCCGACGTGTCGGTATTGCCTACAGTGAACTTAAACAGTGGGATAAAGTCCTTGAAGTAGCCGATAAAGGTCTTTCGTTAGTTGAAAAGCCTGATAAAGGCCTTTACCAAATGAAGTTGACTGCTTTCTTCAACCAGAAGAAGTATAAAGAAGCTGTAAAGATACTAGAAGTTATGGTGCCTTTATTCCAAGACGACAAACGTCTTTGGGTTCAGCTTGCTCAATTTTATTTGATGACTGAAGATTACACTAAGTCATTAGCAACTTATGATTTAGCTTATAAAAATGGTTTTCTTGAGTCTGACGGTAACATTACTCGTCTAGCTCAGCTTATGTCGCAAAACGGTGCTCCGATTAATGCTGCTAAGCTTTATGAAAAGCATATGAAATCTGGTTTAATCAAAGAGTCTGAAAAGACAATTAAGATTTTAGCCGGTTTCTATCATAATGCTAAGGACTTCACGAAAGCTGCTAAACTTTATGGCCAAGCCGCTGAGTTGTCAGGTGACGCTGATCTTTACCTTAAACAAGGTAAGATTTTAGCAATAGCTGAAAAGCCAAAATCTGCAATTCCTGTGTTTGAAAAGGCACTGTCAATTGGCTTAGATGAGCCAGGTGAAGCAGAACTTGAGTTAACATTAGCGCATTTAAGTTTGAAGCAGTATAAGTCTGCTTACAAACGTGCAAATCGAGCTGCTAAGTACAGCAAGACGAAGCGTAGTGCTAATAGCTATATTTCTTATATTAAAGAAAAAGCACGTATTAACAATATTACGTTATAATATTTGTTAATAAAAAAGCCCCTTTATGGGGCTTTTTTTATGCCTGTTAGTCTTATAGTTATCTGTAATAATCAGTTTTCTTTGTTATCCTCTGTTACAGTTTTCTACTGGCTATTAGTCGCTAAATTCCATAAATTACTCATAAAAATTAAAACTAGATTAACAATTGATTTCGGTAAACTTGTTGCCGCAAATAGGGAAATACCAATGAACAAAAATATTCTAGCAGTAGCTATAGCAGCTGTTGTTGCCTTATCAGCTTGTAGCGATAAAGATATTACTAATAATGTTAGTAACAAAAATACTTCGACTACAGAAACACCTGAATCTGCAACACAATCACAATCAGAAGCAGAGCGATATAACCAAATGGCTGATAGCTATTTTAAAGATTTATTGGCTTTAGAACCCATTTATGCCACATATGTAGGGGTAAATGATTACAACGATCAGTTTGGTGGTTCATTAACACCGGCCTACCTTAAGCAAAGACATGAGCTTAATTCTCGCTATTTAAAACAAGCTAAATCTATTGATGTCGAGCAACTACCTGAAAACTTAGCGCTGAGTTTTGACATGTTTATCTATGATCGTCACATGGATTTAGTTGCTGAGTCTTATCCTGAATACTTGATGCCTATGAATCAGTTTTATAGCACTGTCATTAGTATGATTCAGTTAGGCAGCGGTGAGAGTGCCCAACCATTCAAAACAGTAGAAGACTATCAAAATTGGTTAGGTCGTCTAAAAGGTTTTATTAATTGGACTGTGTTAGCCCAATCTCAAATGGATGAAGGTATTAAGAGCAAAGTTGTGCTGCCTAAAGTGTTAGTTGAACGTATTATTCCTCAATTAGATGCTCAATTAGTTTCATCACCAAGTGAAAGCTTATTTTATGCGCCAATTAATGCACTACCAGATGATTTTAGCGAAGCTGAAAAGAAAGCCATAACAGATGAATATAGTGTGTTAATTGAAGCTGATTTATTACCAGCATTAACACAATTACGAAACTACTTTAATGAGACGTATTTGCCTCATGCTAGAGCATCTGACGGTTGGTGGGGACTTCCTAACGGTAAAGAATGGTATCAATCTCTAGCCAATAGCCATACAACAACAAAAATGTCAGTAGATGAGATTCATCAAATTGGTTTGTCTGAAGTAAAACGTATTTTAACTGAAATGGATGTGGTGAGAGAACAAGTAAAATTTGAAGGCGATTTAACTGCGTTTTTTGCATCATTAGGGAGTGAACCTGAGTATTTCTTCAGTGAAAGACAGGGGCTTATTGATGGTTATATGTCGTTGAAAGATGACATTAATAAAGAGTTACCAAAATACTTCAATGTTATGCCCAAAGCAGATTATGTTGTAAAACCTGTTGAAAGCTTTAGAGAACAATCAGCAGCAGGCGCTTCTTATCAATCTCCAGCTGTGGATGGGTCTCGCCCTGGTGTGTTTTACATCAACACTTATAACCTAAAAGCTCAACCAAAGTGGGGCATGACGACGCTCTCTTTACATGAAGCCGCTCCTGGTCATCATTTTCAAATTGCCATCAAGCAAGAGCTTACTGGTATACCTGAATTTCAACGCTTTCAAGGTTACACGGCATTTGAAGAAGGTTGGGCTTTATATGCGGAGTATTTAGGGATCGAAATGGGCCTATTTAATGACCCTTACCAATATTTCGGTAAGCTGTCAGATGAAATGTTACGTGCAATGCGCTTAGTGGTCGATACTGGTCTGCATGCTAAAGGTTGGAGTCGAGAGCAGGCAATTCAATACATGAAAGATAACTCGCCAATGGCGGAGTCAGATATTGTCGCCGAGGTTGAACGGTATATGGCAATTCCAGGCCAAGCCTTATCTTATAAAATCGGTCAACTTACGATTTTGAAGCTAAGAGCTGATGCTGAAGAGCAACTGGGTGAGAAATTTGATCTGAAAGGTTTTCATGACCAAATATTAACCACTGGTTCATTACCAATGGCGGTTATGGAGAAAAAGATTGCACGTTGGGTTGAAACTGAATTGGCAAAATAGTTAATTACTGTTAGCTTAGCGATTGTTATTTAAATTTAGGGAGCAATTGATGCTCCCTAATATTTTACGTTTTATTATTTAAAAGTAGGGGTTCACCATGGTACAGGCAACAGCAAGACACCTTTTAGTTAGTTCAGAAGAGCAGTGTGAACAATTGAAGCAACAAATCGTTGCAGGTGCTGATTTCGCTGAAATCGCAAAAGCGAACTCTTCTTGTCCTTCAGGTGCACAAGGCGGTGAATTGGGTTCATTTGGTCCTGGAATGATGGTTCGTGAATTTGATGAAGTGGTATTTAGTGCTCCATTAAATGAAGTGCAGGGTCCTGTAAAAACTCAATTTGGTTATCACTTGCTTGAGGTGACTAGCCGCGGTTAATTCAACATTAATCGTTGAAGGCAGCTTCGGCTGCCTTTTTTGTCTTTAAAATATGAAGCGCATAAGGAGTGTGAAATGGTTGAGCTGTATACGGACAGGCTATTGATCAGAACAATTAAAAAGGAAGATTGGGCTAATGTTTTCGCCATAAATTCAGACCCATCGGTTTTGAAATATATTAGGGAATTTACTTCAGAAGAAGATATTAAAACTACTTTTGAGCAACGCTTATTACCTTGGGATTTTCAATCAGGTAAATGGCTAACATTGGTTATTGAAACTGTTGATACTCATGAATTTGTTGGATTAACGGGATTCATTCGTGATTGTGAAATAATGAATAGGGCTGAAGTGGGTTACTTGATCACACCGAGTAAGCAGGGATTTGGTTATGGTACAGAAAGTCTCAAAGCGGTAATTGATTGGGGAATTTTCCAGTTTAATATTGAAAAGTTTATTGGTTATTGCGCTGTAAAGAATAATGCTTCAGCACAAGTCATGAAAAAGTGTGGTTTCATTGAGGAAGGTTTGCTTAGAGAAAACCATAGAATCGGTGATGTGAAAATTGATGAACACGTATTTGGCCTGCTTCAATCTGACATACGTTCATAAGCCTAGATAACACGAAAGACAACACGAACTTCTTTTATCTGTAAATTTACAAAATTAATACACAAAATATCTTCTTAAACATGGATATTTATCACATAATTACCAATACAATTGAAAACTATTCTCGTTTCCACTTACAAAACATGATCTAGGTAAAGGTATTGCTTACATGGCTCATATAAAATCAGCCCATAACAAAATTTTTGAACGCAAGGTGAATGTCTAATGAAGCTCAGTGAACTCAACCCCGGAGACACGGCGAAGATTGCTGAAATCGGTCAACTTTCTTTACCTCAAACGGTAAAGCGTAAATTGTTATCAATGGGGATTACACCTCATACAGCGTTCAAAATGCTCCGCCGTGCACCGATGGGATCAGGCGTTGAATTAGAGTTACGAGGCAGTCGTTTATGTATGCGCCGTGATTTAGCGGATATTATTGAGGTGGTAGTAACAAATGACTAAAGAATTCCATTGCGTAACAGTAGGCAACCCAAATGCAGGTAAGTCTACTTTATTTAATGCTTTGACAGGTTCTAACCAGCAAGTGGGGAACTGGTCTGGTGTGACTGTTGAGAAAAAAACAGGTTATTTCACCCTAGATAGTACAGATGTTCATTTAACAGATTTACCGGGAATATATGATTTACTACCAGCTGGCAATAGTTGTGACTGTTCTTTAGATGAGCAAATTGCACAACAATATCTCGCTGAGCAACGTGTTGATGGCATCATTAATTTAGTTGATGCGACAAACATTGAAAGACACCTTTACTTAACCGTACAACTTAGAGAGCTTGGTGTTCCTATGGTTGTGGTGCTTAATAAAATCGACGCTGCCAAAAAATTGGGTATCAACACTGATTTAGCGTTAATGAGTAAAGAATTAGGTTGTCCTGTTATTGCTGTTTGCTCACGAAAAGAAGCAGACGTAAAGCAAGTGCAAGATCAAGTATTAAGATTATTAAATGGTGAAATTACAGAATCACCGCTTATGCTTCAATACGATGAAAGTATTGAATCAGGCGTAAAAACTTTACAGCGCCATTCAGAAGAACTCAGCCGCGGTCGTGCATTAGCTATGTTGGGCAATGGTAATGGTTGCGGTCAATGTGATAGCACTAACCTTAAAGATGTTGTCAAAGAGTGCACCCAAATAGCAGAACAATCAGGTACTGATATTGAAGTATTGGTAGCTACAACTCGTTTTGATTTCGTTCAAAAAGTTTTCGATGGTTCAGTTGATATTGCGGGGCACGAAAGTGCCAGTGACAAGTTAGATAAAGTATTATTACACCCGGTTTTAGGGGTGCCAGTATTCTTATTTGTTATGTACTTGATGTTCATGTTCAGTATCAATGTTGGTAGTGCATTTATTGATTTCTTCGATATCGCCGCAGGTGCTGTATTTGTTGATCAGTTCGGTGCACTACTGGAGTCGATTGGTTCGCCAGTTTGGCTTGTAACAATCCTTGCAGGCGGTATTGGCCAGGGTATCCAAACAGTAGCGACTTTTATTCCTGTCATCGCAGCGCTTTTTTTAGCCTTGTCAGTATTAGAAGCGTCGGGTTACATGTCTAGAGCCGCTTTTGTGGTCGACGGTTTGATGCGTCGTATCGGTCTTCCGGGTAAAGCATTCGTTCCAATGATTGTTGGTTTTGGTTGTTCAGTACCAGCGATTATGGCTACCCGTACTTTAGGCAGTGAAAGAGAAAGAATCGTGACAGGCATGATGGCGCCATTCATGTCTTGTGGTGCACGTTTACCGGTTTATGCATTGTTTGCTGCTGCGTTTTTTCCTGAGTCAGGACAAAACTTAGTCTTTTTACTTTATATCATCGGTATTATTGCTGCAGTGGGTACAGGTTTATTACTAAGAAGCACAGTATTACCAGGAAGTAGCAGCGCGGTTGTAATGGAATTGCCTAGCTATGAAATGCCTAAGCTTAAAGCAGTGTTTTCTCGTACAACTAAGCGTACAAAAAGTTTTATTTTAGGTGCAGGTAAAACCATTGTGATTGTGGTGACCTTGCTTAACTTTGTAAATGCTATTGGTACTGATGGTAGCTTTGGTCATGAAGACAGTAAAGAATCTGTACTAAGTGTATTAAGCCAAAAAGTCACTCCGTTATTCTCGCCAATGGGTGTTGAGCAAGATAACTGGCCAGCAACAGTAGGTATTATTACAGGTATTTTTGCGAAAGAAGCCGTTGTGGGCACATTAAACAGTCTTTATTCAGATCCATCTGATGGTGATGAAGAGCTTGCAAGCCTGTCTGAAAGCTTCTCTGAAGCATTAGGTACAATTCCTGAGAACCTATTTGGTATTGCACCTGAGGATCCATTGTCATTAGATGTGGGTAATGTTGAAAGTATTGAGGAAGCTGCTGAGGAGCAGGGCGTGGATCGCTCAACGTTTAGCGCACTTCAAGCTGGCTTTACCACTAAGGTGGCTGCATTTTCTTACCTATTATTCGTATTGCTATATACGCCTTGTGTTGCTGCAATGGGTGCATTAGTGAATGAGTTCGGTAACAAGTGGGCTCGATTCGCGGCTTTATGGACATTTGCTTTAGCTTACGGCAGTGCTACCGTGGTGTATCAAGGTGCTAATATTGCCAAACACCCAGTGCAATCGGTCAGCTGGATTTCGTTCTTTACTATTGCTTTAGTGGGCTATTATTTCTGGCTTAAGAAACAAGGTAAAAAGAACCAACAGATTATTCCAGGTGTAAGAGTTATCACTGAATAAGCCTTTTTAATGTTCAAATTAAAACCAGCATTTTGATAAATGCTGGTTTTTTGTTTTTAGACTATTATTTTTATCAAACAGGCATTGTAACTCGCTTAAAACTGTAGGATCATCGAAGTTCTGAAAATTTTACCATCGTGCACTAAGAGGAACTCCATGAGTCAAGTGGACAACGAAGTACGTCCAAGTAACTTCATACGTAATATAATTGATGAAGACTTAAAAAGTGGCAAGCACACTAGTGTGCAAACCCGTTTCCCGCCAGAGCCAAATGGTTTTTTACATATTGGTCATGCGAAGTCTATTTGTTTGAATTTTGGTATTGCACAAGATTATCAAGGTCAGTGTAACTTGCGCTTTGATGATACCAATCCTGAAAAAGAAGATATCGATTATGTTCATTCAATTCAGGATGACGTTCGTTGGTTAGGTTTCGATTGGTCTGGTGAAATTCGTTATTCGTCTAATTATTTTGATCAACTACACCAGTATGCGGTGGAGTTAATCACTAAAGGTCTGGCTTATGTCTGTTTCTTAAATGCAGAAGAAACGCGTGAGTACCGTGGCACATTAAAAGAGCCTGGTAAGAACAGTCCTTATCGCGACACTTCTGTTGAAGAAAACTTAGCGTTATTTGAGAAAATGCGTTTAGGAGAATTCAAAGAAGGTGAATGTGCACTAAGAGCTAAAATTGACATGGCTTCGCCGTTCATGTGTATGCGCGACCCTGTAATTTATCGTATTCGTTTTGCACATCATCACCAAACCGGTGATAAGTGGTGTATTTACCCGATGTACGACTTTACTCATTGTATTTCTGATGCCATTGAAAATATTACGCATTCATTATGTACCTTAGAGTTTCAAGATAACCGTCGTTTGTACGATTGGGTATTAGATCATTTGGATGATTTCAATCAGCCTAACCGTACTCGTCAATATGAGTTTTCAAGATTGAATCTTGAATACACTTTGATGTCGAAACGTAAATTGAACGACCTAGTGACTAATAATTTAGTTAACGGCTGGGATGACCCTCGCATGCCTACTATTGCAGGGTTACGTCGTAGAGGTTATACACCTGCATCGATTCGAGAATTCTGTCAACGCATTGGTGTGACCAAGCAAGAAAACTTGATTGAAGGTGGTGTTCTAGATGCTTGTATTCGTGAAGAATTAAACGAACATGCACCGAGAGCAATGGCTGTATTGAGACCAATTAAAGTGGTTATTGAGAATTACCCTTCAGCAACGCCTGAAACGATCAATGCACCAATGCACCCTAATAAACCAGAAATGGGTACGCGCGAATTAGCTTTTGGTAAAGAGCTATTTATCGATGCGGAAGATTTTCGTGAATCAGCAAATAAGCATTTCAAACGCCTAGTATTAGGCAAAGAAGTTCGTTTACGTAATGCTTATGTGATTAAAGCTGAGCGCTTTGAACAAGATGACGAAGGTAATGTCACAACGGTTTATTGTACTTACGATAATGAAACCTTGGGTAAGAACCCAAGTGACGGTCGTAAAGTAAAAGGTGTGATTCATTGGGTCGAAGCAAGTACTGCTAAACCTGCTGAGTTCCGCATTTATAATCGTTTATTTACTGATGCAACCCCAGCGGCATTCGATACTATTGATGAAGTTATCAATAGTGAATCATTGGTTGTCTTACAGGGAGTTGCAGAAGCAGGCCTAGTGAATGCTGAAGCTGAAAAAGCTTATCAGTTTGAGCGTGAAGGCTACTTCTGTGCGGACAATAAAGATTCTAGTAAAGAGCATTTAGTGTTCAATTTGACTGTGCCATTGCGTGATTCTTTCGCATAATCAGTCAATATAGCAGTTAATGCCTCGTTGCTTAAAACGGGATTTAAAATTAAAAATGCCAGAGTGAATACTCTGGCATTTTTTTATCAGCATTTAAAAGCTCAAAAGCGAATTGAAAATAAGTTATTGATTAGCTGTTATCAAATGTAGCGGAGCACTTTCGCTGAGATAAGCTTCATCTACTTGTTCAAGTTTATTGAATCGAATCATTTGTTGAATTCCATCAATATATGCCTGGCCTCGTTCCGAGTATTTATCCAATGTATTGGCTAACTCTAAACCTGTAATTGGCTTATTATTTGCTCTTAAATCTCTTCGTAGCTCACGTAATTTCAAATAGGCAGCATTAGTATTGATATTGAGCATATAGCCTTCAACAGAAGCTTGAGGCGTGTCAAAACGAGCTAAGCCATAATTACCTAACTCTTTTCGTTGTTGTTTTGGGATCATGCCATTGCCACTGAAGTCCCATTGGCCAAAGAAAGCATTACCTTCAAGAGTAAACCTCGAGGTTGCCCAGCCGCTTTCTTCTGCCGCCTGAGCCAATACTAGAGAAGGTGGCATGATATCAACACGTTTTAATAGCTGCTGGCGTTGTTCTTCGGTTATTGCTTCAAGGTGATCATTAATGACTCGGTATTTACGAGCAATAGTGATCAGTTGCTCATCATTTAAGGAAGCCTCTTTAACTGTTTCTCTTTCTATTGTTATGTTCTCATTGCTGATAAGAATAAGTGGCGCCATTAACCTAAAAAACACCATTTTTTTTAGTTGTACCGGTATTTCATTAGATGTTTGTTGCCATTTCTCGCTGACACTTTCAAACGTTAAGCGAGGGACCTCTCTAACTCCAGCGGCCCAGCTTTCTGTGTTGTAATTAAGTGAGTTAAACAATTCGATTAGTTCATCTAAAGAGTTCAAACTAATGTCTTTAGCAGGTGGTTGGCTACTCTTGTTTATTACAGGTTTAGGTTTTGCATTAGCAAGCTTGGTATTTGAAGGTAAGGTATTTGAAGGTTCGGTATTAGCAGGTTTGCTAGGTGACTCTGCAATATATGAATTTTTCTCTTGGTCAATTGGTGACGGCGGAGGAGATTTTACCCAGTAATTAATGGCAAAAAGACTGGCTAGGAGTAATACAACAAAGAGTATTTTTTGGTAGGTGTTTTTGGTCATATTTTATCCTAAACATAATTATTTCAAACTGCGCGAAAAACGCTAAGTCATTTACGCAATAAAAAAGGCGCCGAAAGCGCCTTTAATTATAGTATATAAATACTTATTGCATCATAGGTCCAAAGCCTAAGCTCCATAAAATAACGCTACTTCCCATTAAGCCGACTAATAACACGAGTCCTGCAGTCACTACAGAGCTGGCATAAATAAAGCCTTTTTCTTCGGGAATATTCATGATGATAGGTACGCCTGCATAGAGTAAATATACTGAGTAGGCTAAACCAGCCAGTCCAACCAGCATGATAAACCATAACACTGGATATAAAACTGAAATACCGACCATGAATAATGGTGTCGCTGTGTAAGCTGCTAATTCTAAGGCTTGAGTGAATGTTGGAGAGGCGTCGAAGGTCTTAGCCATCCAATAAGATAAATAAGCTAGCGCTAAAACACCGCCAATCAACCCGAAATACATACCCACAGACATAAACATCGCACTTTGTGGGGTTAAAAATAATGGTTCACCATTTGCAGGGTGCCATCCAATATAAGCTGTTGCGATAAAGCTGCATACTGCAGGAATTAATGCGATAAGTAAGATGTGACTGAGACTGCTTTTGACAGCCTCATGGTTGCGTTCAATTGTTTTCCACTCTTCCTTCGGATGAGTGTATAGCCCCATTAAGTGATTTAGTATCATTGTTATTATCCTTGTTTAGCATTCATACATAGCTCGCCAAACTTCAGACGAACTGATCATAGCCCCATATATCAACCGCCTTAATCAGTCCAACACATACTGTCTTAAATGCTCTGCTTTTTGAGCGATTTAATCACAGTAATAACTTCATCCCTATAGAAGTTTATCCATTAAAGGCAATCGAAATACAACTTTAGCAACTATTGTTACGAAGATGTATAGACTATTTATTGAACATAAGCATCGATTCGTCAAGGGTTAATCGTGTTTTATCTGTAGAAATATCCTCAACGAAGGTAAAATACGTTCAAACCCTAACAAAAGTTTAAGTACATGCAGCAATTATTGGCGCCCATTTATCGTTTTTTAAAGTGTGAGACACCAGATAGTTGGATTAAAAAAGCGAGCCATTCTGATAATCTATCGGTTATATTACGCGACCATTTACTTTGTGAGCTTAAAGCGGCGCAAAGTGCGATGTTCCTTATTCGGAAATACGCTGTAGATAAAGAAAGTGCTAATAGATTAACTGAGTGGGTTAAACCTTATGAAGAGTTTGCTTACAAACGTATTGGCGATCTAAGCTCTTTAAAAGGTAAAAGTAATATTACCAAGCAAGTTATTGTGAGAGAAAACTGTCCTTATGGACAAGATCTCGTTGATAAAATGGTGCTGCTGATTAAAGAAGAATTACATCATTTCTATCAAGTCATGGAGCTGATGGAAAAAAAGAATGTCCCTTATGAACTTCTTGAAGCGGGTCGCTATGCTAAAGGCATGATGAAGCACGTTAAAACGTTTGAACCTGATGCATTAGTCGATAAGTTAATTATTGGAGCGTTTATTGAAGCTCGATCGTGTGAGCGTTTTGCAAAACTTGCTCCACACCTTGATGCTGATTTAGAAAAGTTTTATATCTCTTTACTTCGCTCTGAAGCGCGGCATTACCAAGACTACTTATCACTTGCAGAGTCTATTTCAGGCAAAGATATCAGTGAAAGGGTCGCTTTTTTTGCCACTGTAGAAGCAGATTTGATTTTATTGCCCGACGAAGACTTTAAGTTTCATAGTGGCTTACCAGTTTAAACCTCAAGACAATCCGTTTAATCAGAGCGTGATTGCTAACCATAGGATGATTTAGTGCGATTATTGGTTGGCTGAATAAAAGTTATCAGCAACTAGAGCTGATTTTTTTTAGCAGAGAAGGGCAGTTGCTGTAATTCAGCACTGTCTTTTTTTACAATTAAAATGCTGCCTTGATCGTACCAATCACCGACAACGATACGTTGTTTATTATTGTTTAACTCATGAATGGCTGGGCGATGAGTGTGGCCGTGGATCATTCTTTGGCAATCAGTGTCACTGAGTAATGCATCAACCGCTGTTTGCTCAACATCCATAATCACATAGCTTTTATCTTTATTGCCATTTTGACTTTTGTGCCTGATATCAGCTGCAATTTTTTGTCTAGTTGACTTAGGTAAGTGGCAATATATCCATTTCACAATGGCCGAATTTCTAAAGCGGCGAAAACGCTGATAAGACTTATCAAGAGTACATAAGCTATCACCATGCAGCACAACCGTTTTGATGCCATATAAATCGAGTATTTTAATCTCTGGTAGCAATTGCATGCCAGATTTAGCAGCAAATTCTTTGCCTATCATGAAATCACGATTACCATGAATAAAAAACACTGGCATGTTTTCAGACACTTGTTTGATGTGCGCCGCTATGACGTCAGTAAATGGTTCAGCAATGTCATCACTGGTCCAAACTTCAAACAAATCACCAATGATATACATCGCCTCAACGTCAGATAAATCTGAATCGAGGTAATCGATAAAGGCTTGTGAGATATCAGGACGATCTGCACTTAAGTGCAAATCGCCCATAAATACAGTATGCACTATTGATTATTCAGCAATAGACGCACTGTTGATGACTACTGCTTCCAGTGGTACATCTTGATGCATACCACGGTTACCCGTGCTTACAGCTTTAATTTTTTCTACGATGTCCATGCCTTCAACTACTTCAGCAAATACACAGTAACCCCAACCTTGGCCAGTTTCTGCTTTGTGATCTAAGAAAGTATTGTCGCTGACGTTAATGAAGAACTGCGCCGTCGCCGAATGCGGATCTGAAGTACGCGCCATAGCTAAGGTGCCAACTTTGTTTGATAGGCCGTTATTCGCTTCATTCTTTACAGCAGCGTTAGGTGTTTTCTGAACCATATCTTCAGTGAAACCACCACCTTGAACCATAAAACCATCAATCACACGGTGAAAAACGGTACCGTCGTAAAAACCGTCTTTAACGTACTTGATGAAATTTTCAACAGTAAGAGGCGCTTTTTCAGCATTTAGAGCAATTTTGATGTCGCCCATGTTTGTGTGCAAAGTGATCATATTTAAATACCTAGATAAAAATTGTTGCGCGATTCTAACTTATCTAACTTGAGGCTTAAAGTGCAGTGTTCAAAACAGTGTTGCTCATGATAGACTTTGTTCCAATTATATTGGTATTAAAACGAGTAAAAGAGAACCATCGATGTTGAAAATTTACAATAGTATGAGTCGTGAAAAGCAAGAATTTAAGCCGATTAATCCAGGCAAAATTGACATGTATGTATGTGGGATCACCATATACGATTTATGTCACATTGGTCATGGTCGTACTTTTGTTTCTTTCGATATGATTGTTCGTTACTTACGTTACCGTGGTTATGACGTGAATTACCTTCGTAATATTACTGACGTTGATGACAAAATCATTAAACGTGCTGCTGAAAACAAAGAAAGTTGCGATACGTTAACAGAGCGTTTGATTGGCGAAATGCATAATGATTTCGATTCATTAAACATGATGCGCCCAGATTTCGAACCTCGCGCGACATTACATATCGATGAAATTATCGAAATGGTTGAAACATTAATTGCCAAAGAGCATGCTTATGTCTCTGATAATGGCGATGTGTTATTCAGTGTCTCTTCTTATGCGCAATACGGACGCCTATCAGGGCAAAACCTTGAGCAACTTCAAGCTGGTGCGCGTGTAGAAGTAGAAGATACTAAGCGCGATCCTATGGATTTTGTATTATGGAAAATGTCTAAACCAGGTGAGCCAACATGGGAATCGCCATGGGGACCAGGTCGTCCGGGCTGGCACATCGAATGTTCAGCAATGAACAGTAAGCATTTAGGCGAGCATTTTGATATTCATGGCGGCGGTAGTGATTTACAGTTCCCCCATCATGAAAATGAAATCGCTCAATCCTGCTGTGCCCATGGTTCACAATATGTGAACTACTGGATGCATACAGGTATGGTCATGGTTGATAAAGAAAAAATGTCTAAGTCATTAGGCAATTTCTTTACTATTCGTGATGTATTAGCGCATTACGACCCTGAAACGGTTCGTTATTTCTTACTGTCTGGTCATTACCGTAGCCAGTTAAATTACTCTGAAGATAACTTGAAGCAGGCAAAGTCTGCACTTGAGCGCATTTATACTTCGCTTAAAGGGTTAGATTTAACTGTTGCCGCAGCGCCTGCACAAGAATTTATTGCCAAATTTAACACCGCTATGGATGACGATTTTAATACGCCTGAAGCCTATTCAGTTATTTTTGAAATGGTACGCGAAATTAATCGTTTGAAATTAGTCGATATGACTCAAGCAAGTGCGTTAGGTGTGAGCCTAAAATCCTTGACTGATGTATTAGGCTTAATCAATCGTGACGTTGATACTTTCTTCCAAGGTGAAGGAAGTGATGACGAAGTTGCAGAGATTGAAGCGCTTATTGTTGAGCGTAATCGTGCTCGTACAGAAAAAGACTGGCCTGCAGCAGATGCGGCGCGCGATAGACTAAACGCATTAAATGTTGTTTTAGAAGATGGTGAAGAAGGCACGACTTGGCGTAAAAAGTCGTAATCCAAACTGAAAGTTAAGTCTTAAATAACAAAGCCTGCTCATTGAGCAGGCTTTTTTGTGGGGGCGAATAAACGAATAAACGAATAATCAGTTAATTCAGATGAGCACAGTAAATTGATTAGTCGTGATATTGCTCAGCGGCATACAAGGTATTTTCAAGTAAGCTTGCAATCGTCATCGGGCCTACACCACCCGGGACTGGCGTTATAAATGCGGCTTTTTCAGCTGCTATATCAAACTCTACATCACCAACAAGTTTGCCGTTTTCAAGTCGGTTAATACCAACATCGATAACAATAGCGCCAGGCTTAATCCAATCACCAGGGATAAACCCAGGTTTACCCACTGCAACAACCAGTAAATCGGCCTGACGTACTTTTTGTTCAAGGTTCTGAGTAAAGCGATGACATGTTGTGGTTGTACACCCTGCAAGTAATAACTCTAGTGTCATTGGACGACCGACAATATTTGAAGCGCCTACAATGGTTGCATCTAAACCGTAGGTGTCAATTCCTGTCGACTTGATTAAGGTGATAATGCCTTTTGGCGTACATGAGCGAAGTACTGGAATACGTTGAGCTAAGCGCCCTACATTGTATGGGTGGAAACCATCAACGTCTTTATCAGGTCTGATACGCTCAATAACTTTCGAGTCTTCAATATGATCAGGTAATGGCAACTGTACTAATATGCCATCGATTTTTGGATCGTCATTACATTGATCAATCAGTGCAAGCAGTTCTGCTTCTGTTGTGGTGGTTTCAAGGTCATAAGAGTATGACTCAAACCCAACTTCTTCACAGGCGCGGCGTTTACTGCCAACATAAACCTGTGATGCCGCATCAGCGCCAACTAAAATTACAGCAAGACCAGGAACACGTTTTCCAGCTGCTTTGCGCGTCAATACTTTTTCTTTTAATGTGGTTCTTATAGATTGAGCTATCGCTTTGCCATCAATGTTTTGGGCTGTCATGTGTGTATAGTTTCCTTTATATGGCGCGATTGAGGTAAAATTTAACGTGGCGTATTCTACCAGTCAGGCATAGGCATGTCATGAATAATGGCTAAACGATTTATTAAAAACAGAATTTTTTGTTTGTAAAAACAGCAGATGAACCAGTTTATAAAAAAAGTCGTTGACGATATTAAAGTGACTCGCTAATATGCGCTCCGTTCTCACAGATAAGCCAATTAGGGCAACTTAATACTTATTTGCAGTAGACATCTCGGTGATTAGCGCAGCCCGGTAGCGCATCTCGTTTGGGACGAGAGGGTCAGAGGTTCGAATCCTCTATCACCGACCAATTTTATATTTGTAAAGCATAGGCTTTGCGAATAAGCTTGAAACATAAGTTGAAGACCAAATCAATTTATTAAGCTTACAGGTTATACAGATAATATTTGTAAACCATGCGCCACTAGCTCAGCTGGATAGAGCAACGCCCTTCTAAGGCGTGGGTCTCAGGTTCGAATCCTGAGTGGCGTACCATATTATGGTGATTGTAGCTCAGTTGGTAGAGCCCCGGATTGTGATTCCGGTTGTCGTGGGTTCGAGCCCCATCAGTCACCCCAAATTTTGCATTAAAAATGCACGATTGTAGAGAAAGCGACCTTAGGTCGCTTTTTTTATGTCTAAAATCCCCATTTTACCCCGTTTTCACACTCGACTCAGCAGTAAACCGTCGCTATAATGTCGCGTCTTGATAAATATCTAATACGAATTACTACGGGTAATGGCGCTGAAAAGCTGCTGTATCGCACTTTTATTAGTAAACATTAATCATCAAGAAATGAATATTTAATAGTTGAGCTTTCGACTATTACAAAGGACGTCAGACATATTTCGAGGTAAAACAATGCAAGTTTCTGTTGAAACAACTCAAGGCCTAGAACGTCGCCTAACAATTTCTGTTCCTGCTGAACAAATTGAGAAATTAGTTAAAGACAACTTATTACGTGAAGCGAAACGTGCAAAAATTTCAGGTTTCCGTCCAGGTAAAGTACCTGTATCTGTGATCAACCAACGTTACGGTGCAGCTATCCGTCAAGATGTGACTGGTGAAGTAATGCAACGCAACTTCATTGAAGCGATCATGGCTGAGAAGTTAAACCCAGCTGGCGCACCTGTTTTCGCTCCAGGCGAAAATGAAGGCGAAAACTTCGTCTTCATTGCGACTTTCGAAATCTACCCAGAAGTTGAGTTAACTGGTTTAGATGCAATCGCAGTTGAGCAACCACAAGCTGAAGTTAATGACGCTGACGTTGATACAATGATTGAAACGCTTCGCAAGCAACACGCTACGTTCGCTGTAGTTGAAACTGCTGCTGAAGAAGGCAACAAAGCTAAAATGAACTTCGTAGGTTCAGTAGACGGTGAAGAATTTGAAGGCGGCAAAGCTGACGACTTCGAACTAGAGCTTGGTAGCAACCGTATGATCCCAGGTTTTGAAGCTGGTGTTATTGGTCATAAAGCCGGTGATGAATTCGAAATCGAAGTGACTTTCCCTGAAGATTACCATGCTGAAAACTTAAAAGGTAAAGCGGCTAAGTTCGTTATTACCCTTACTGAAGTTCAAGCTGCAGAATTACCAGAAGTTAACGATGAATTCGCTTCTTTATTCGGTATCGCTGAAGGTGGCTTAGAAGCGCTTAAAGCTGAAATCCGTAAAAACATGACTCGTGAACTTGAACAAGCGCTTAAAGCAAATGTTAAAGAACAAGTTATCGAAGGCTTATTATCAGCTAACGAAATCACAATTCCTTCAGCATTAGTTGATGGTGAAGTGAATGTACTTCGTCAACAAGCAATGCAGCGTTTTGGTGGTCAAACTGAAAACATGCCTGAGCTTCCAGCTGATTTGTTCACTGAACAAGCTGAGCGTCGTGTAAAAGTAGGTTTACTTTTAGGTGAAGTTATTAAGACTAATGAACTTCAAGCTGAAGACGAACGTGTTCAAGGTTTGATCGCTTCAATGGCTTCTGCTTACGAAGATCCAAGTGAAGTTGTTGAATATTACAATGGCAACAAAGAGCTTATGCAAAACATGCGCAACGTAGCGCTTGAAGAGCAAGCTGTTGAAGTTTTATTAAAATCTGCAAAAGTGACACTTAAAGATGTCGAATTTGAAGAATTTATGAACAAGGCAACAGGTAAAGCGTAACCTTCGCTTGACTTGATTGGCGGTTCGCCATTTAATGGCTCGTATGAGGTTCCTCATACGAGCCATTTTTATTTTAGGGAAGCATAAAATGCATAAAGCGCCAGAATCTGTACTCAATGCTCTTGTACCTATGGTTGTTGAACAAACGGCTAAAGGTGAGCGTTCATATGATATTTACTCTCGTTTATTAAAAGAGCGAGTAATTTTCTTGGTTGGCCAAGTGGAAGAGCACATGGCTAACTTGATCGTGGCGCAACTATTGTTCCTAGAATCAGAAAGCCCAGACAAAGATATATCTATCTATATTAATTCACCTGGCGGCTCAGTTACTGCCGGTATGGCAATTTACGATACTATGCAATTCATTAAGCCGAATGTAAGTACTGTGTGTATTGGCCAAGCATGTAGCATGGGTGCGTTTTTATTAGCAGGCGGAGCAGAAGGTAAGCGTCATTGTTTACCTAATTCACGTGTGATGATCCATCAACCACTTGGTGGTTTCCAAGGTCAAGCATCGGATATCGCAATTCATGCTCAAGAAATCTTAGGCATTAAGAATAAATTAAACGAAATGTTAGCTGAGCATACTGGTCAACCGATTGAAGTTATTGAGCGTGATACAGACCGTGATAACTTTATGAGTGCGCAAGAAGCTGCTGATTATGGATTAGTTGATTCAGTTTTTGAAAAGCGTAGCTGATCTTTAGGCCTGAGTAGGCTATTCTGTGATGAATAGCGTATAAAAAATATTTGACTGTTCCTGTGCAGGTTATTAATTGCACAGATGGTTTTTTAAAAACAGTGAACAGGCTGCAACAGAGGTAGGGTAATGGGCGATAACAAAAGTACCGGTGACAGTGGCAAACTACTGTACTGCTCTTTTTGCGGAAAAAGCCAACATGAAGTTAGAAAGCTAATCGCTGGACCTTCAGTATATGTTTGTGACGAGTGTGTCGAACTTTGTAATGACATCATTCGCGAAGAAATTAAAGAAATATCGCCTAAGCGCGATCATGATAAATTACCAACACCACATGAATTACGAACGCATCTAGATGACTACGTAATCGGTCAAAATCAGGCCAAGAAAGTGTTGTCGGTAGCAGTATATAACCACTATAAACGTTTGCGTAATGGCACACCGATTGAAGGTGTTGAATTAGGTAAAAGTAATATCCTACTTATCGGTCCAACCGGTAGTGGTAAAACGTTACTTGCTGAAACGTTAGCGCGCTCTTTAGATGTGCCATTCACGATGGCCGATGCGACTACGTTAACTGAAGCTGGTTATGTGGGTGAAGATGTCGAGAACATCATTCAGAAACTACTGCAAAAGTGTGACTACGACGTTGAAAAAGCGGAACGTGGTATTGTTTACATCGATGAAATCGATAAGATCAGCCGTAAATCTGATAACCCTTCAATAACACGTGATGTGTCAGGTGAAGGTGTTCAGCAGGCCTTATTGAAATTAATTGAAGGTACTGTTGCTTCTGTTCCTCCGCAAGGTGGTCGTAAGCATCCACAGCAAGAGTTTTTACAGGTTGATACCTCTAAGATCTTATTTATCTGTGGTGGTGCGTTTGCTGGACTTGAAAAAGTGATTGAGCAACGTGGCTTAACAGGAACAGGTATTGGCTTTGGCGCTGAAGTCAAAGGCGAAGCTGACAAAACGACGATTTCACAAACGCTAGGTAAAGTTGAGCCAGAAGATTTAATCAAATTTGGTTTGATCCCTGAGTTCATCGGCCGTTTACCTGTTGTTGCAACGCTAACAGAGTTAGATGAAGCAGCTTTGGTACAAATTTTATCTCAACCTAAAAATGCACTGACGAAACAATATGGTGCGTTATTTGAGATGGAAGAGGTAGAGTTAGAGTTCCGTGAAGATGCACTTAAAGCGATTGCCCATAAAGCAATGACGCGTAAAACAGGTGCTCGTGGTCTACGCTCAATCATCGAAGATATCTTGTTAGATACCATGTATGACATCCCTTCTGTAGAAGGTGTGATTAAGGCTGTAGTTGATGAATCAGTAGTAAAAGGTGAGTCTGCACCTATATTGATTTATGAAAACACCGACAATCAAGTCGCTGGTGGCGAACAATAAATAGACGCTTTTAGCCGTTTATGAAAAATAAGGAGTCCATTGGGCTCCTTTTTTCGTATTAACCATTGAAAGTTCAAGAAACATCCCAATATACTGATTATAAAATCCATTCATCAAACGGAATCGAACTATGACCCAAGAGCGTGAAGCGCATATCGAACTCCCCGTGCTGCCACTTCGAGATGTAGTGGTTTATCCCCATATGGTAATTCCGTTATTCGTCGGACGAGAGAAATCAATTCGATGTTTAGAATCGGCAATGGAACAAGATAAACAAATTTTATTGGTCGCACAGAAAGAAGCTGATTTAGACGAACCAACAAAAGACGATATTTTCGAAATTGGTACAGTGGCGTCAATTCTGCAATTACTTAAATTGCCTGACGGTACAGTAAAAGTATTAGTTGAAGGTGGTCAGCGTGCAAAAGTTGACAAATACACCCAAGAAGAAGAGTTCTTTGTTGCAACGGCACAATACTTAGAATCTGAAGAACTTGCTGAAAAAGAAGAAGAGGTGCTCGTTCGCAGCGCTATCAGTCAGTTTGAAGGTTACATTAAGCTTAATAAAAAGATCCCGCCAGAAGTACTGACGTCGTTAACAGGAATAGAAGAAGCGGCTCGTCTTGCTGACACTATGGCTGCACATATGCCGCTGAAGTTAGAAGACAAACAGTCTGTACTTGAAATGATTAACGTCGGCGAGCGTCTTGAATATTTAATGGCGATGATGGAAGGCGAAATCGACTTATTACAAGTTGAAAAACGCATTCGTGGCCGCGTTAAAAAGCAGATGGAAAAAAGCCAACGCGAGTACTATTTGAATGAGCAAATGAAAGCCATTCAAAAAGAACTTGGCGATCTTGATGAAGGTCAAGACGAGTTTGAAGTACTCGCTCGCAAGATTGAAGAAGCGAAAATGCCAGCAGAAGCCAAAGAAAAAGCTGAAGCTGAGCTAAACAAATTAAAAATGATGTCACCAATGTCAGCAGAAGCGACAGTGGTGAGAAGCTATGTTGATTGGATGACGTCAGTGCCTTGGAGCCAACGTTCTAAAATCAAACGTGACTTATCTAAAGCTGAAGAAATTTTAGATACCGATCATCACGGCTTAGAGAAAGTGAAAGAACGCATTCTTGAGTATCTTGCGGTTCAAAGCAGAGTTAAGCAGCTTAAAGGGCCTATTTTATGTTTAGTAGGGCCTCCAGGCGTCGGTAAAACGTCACTGGGTCAGTCAATTGCTAAAGCTACTGGGCGTAAGTATGTACGTGTGGCACTAGGCGGCGTGCGTGATGAAGCTGAGATCCGTGGTCATCGTCGTACCTATATAGGTTCTATGCCTGGTAAAGTCATTCAGAAAATGGCGAAAGTGGGCGTTAAAAACCCATTATTCCTATTAGATGAAATTGATAAGATGAGTTCAGATATGCGCGGTGACCCATCATCAGCATTACTTGAAGTCCTTGACCCAGAGCAGAACGCAGCATTTAACGACCATTATCTAGAAGTTGATTATGACTTATCTGATGTGATGTTCGTTGCGACATCTAACTCAATGGATATTCCTGGACCGTTACTTGACCGTATGGAAGTGATTCGTCTATCGGGCTATACCGAAGATGAGAAACTCAATATCGCTAAAAAGCATTTGCTGACTAAGCAAATTGAGCGCAATGGACTTAAGCCTAAAGAAATCAATATCGAAGATAGTGCCATTATTGGCATGATCCGTTATTACACCCGTGAAGCTGGTGTGCGTTCATTGGAACGTGAACTGTCTAAAGTGTGTCGTAAAGTCGTTAAAATGATTTTATTAGATAAGTCTGTTAAAACCGTAAAAGTGAATCAAGATAACTTGAAATCATTCCTAGGTGTGCAGCGATTTGATTATGGTAAAGCTGAGTCAAATAACCAGATTGGCCAAGTCACAGGTTTAGCATGGACTCAAGTTGGCGGCGATTTGCTAACAATTGAAGCAACGTCAGTATCAGGTAAAGGCAAGCTTGCTTATACCGGTTCTCTTGGCGACGTAATGCAAGAGTCGATTCAAGCTGCTATGACTGTTGTTAGAGCGCGAGCAGAGCAATTAGGTATTAATGGCGACTTTTACGAGAAACGTGACATTCACGTTCACGTACCTGAAGGGGCCACACCTAAAGATGGTCCTTCAGCTGGTGCAGCGATGTGTACTGCATTAGTTTCGAGTTTAACAGGTAACCCTGTTAAAAGTGATGTGGCAATGACAGGTGAAATTACCCTTCGTGGTGAAGTGTTGCCTATCGGTGGCTTGAAAGAAAAGTTACTTGCAGCACACCGTGGCGGTATAAAAGTTGTTCTTATTCCTAAAGAAAATGAACGCGACTTAGAAGAAATTCCTGCGAATGTTATTGCAGATCTTAAAATCCACCCAGTTAGATGGGTTGATGAAGTGCTTGAATTGGCCTTAGAGAGACCTGTAAAGGGCTTTGAAGTGGTCAAAAAGTAGCTAAATAGCAAAAAAAGTTGCTTTGAACCTAAAAAAAGTGAAAAAAGGGGCTTAACAAACGCGAAAGCTGTGGTAGCCTAGATAAGTGGAGAGTCAGTTAGCACCAAACCCTTGGCGCAACTGACTTTGAGCTGTATCCAAGTACATTTTTTATGGTTTTCCAATTAAGTTTGGTGTGGTATCAAACTTATAACAAAAAAGCCTCCGCAGACCGCTCTAAAGACGGATTTGGTTGCGGCGCGAAAATAAACATTCAAGGGGATGACATGAACAAATCTGAACTAATCGAGAAAATCGCTTCTGGTGCTGACATTTCTAAAGCAGGCGCTGGCCGTGCATTAGATTCTTTCATTGGTGCTGTTACTGAAGCACTTAAAGAAGGCGATAAAATTTCTCTAGTTGGTTTTGGTACTTTTGAAGTACGTCAACGTGCAGAACGTACTGGCCGTAACCCACAAACTGGTGCGGAAATCAAAATTGCAGCAGCAAATATTCCTGCTTTCAAAGCTGGTAAAGCTCTAAAAGACGCTGTTAACTAAATAGTTAATATCGTTGCCTTTTGTAAGGCATTTGTAGAAAGCACTGTTTTAACAGTGCTTTTTGCGAAAAAAATATCAGAAAGAACACAGTTAGTTTTGATATTCGGAGGAATTGGGTCATACCCGAGGTAGCGTCTGATAACTCCATATAAATTACAAGAAGGCGCATCCCGAAGTGGTGCGCCTTTTTATTTTTAATCGCAACAAGCGAGAATTCAGATGTTAGAAAAAATTCGCGAAGGTTCACAAGGCGTTATTGCTAAAAGTATTTTAGTGCTAGTGATTCTTTCGTTCGCATTTGCTGGTGTAAGTAGTTACCTAGGGACTTCAACTGATGTTGCTGTCGCCGTAGTTAACGGTGACGATATTACTGCAAATGAACTAGAACAAGCTTACCAAAACGAACGTGGCCGCCTAGAGCAACAACTGGGTGAAATGTTTGATGCATTATCTGCTGACGATAACTACATGAATGGTATCAAGCAGAATGTATTAGACCGTCTTATTGCTGACAAATTAATGAGTCAAGCTGCTGACGATTTAGGCCTACGTGTTTCAGATGACCAAATTAGACAAACGATTGTTAATGAACCTGCTTTCCAAACGGATGGTGTGTTTGATAATGAGCGTTACTTAGCTGTTTTACGTCAGCTAGGCTACCAAACTGCTAGCTTCAGAAATATGATGCGCACTGACATGACGCGTCGTCAGTTACTGACTTCGTTAGTCGGCACTGAATTTGTATTAGATGGCGAAGCTAAACAATTAGCTGAAGTCCAAGGACAAACTCGTGATATTCGCTATTTAGTTGTTGATTCAGAACCATACTTAGCATCAGCTACAGTATCTGATGAAGCGATTAAAAATTACTACGACAGCAACTTGATGCAATTTATGGATCAAGAAAAAGTGAGCTTGCAGTATGTAGAGCTAAATGTTGCGAACATTGCTGAAGGTGTTGACGCTTCTGTTGAAGATGCACGAGACTTTTACGAAGAAAATAAGCAACAGTACCAAACTCCTGAAAAACGTTTAGCTGCGCACATTCTATTTGCATCAGGCGATGACAGTGCAGACGAAGCGAAAGCTGAAGCCAGTCTTGCTAAACTCAATGCAGGTGAAGATTTTGCTGACGTTGCTAAAACTGATTCAGATGATCAATTTAGTGCAGAACAAGGCGGTCAATTAGACTGGTTTGAACAAGGCGTAATGGATCCTGAATTTGATACTGCATTATTCTCACTTAACCAAGATGAATATTCTCAAGTGGTTAAAAGTGAATTCGGATACCACATCGTTAAGTTACTTGACGTCCAATCTGGTGCTGCTGCGCCATTTGAAGATGTTCAAGACAAAATTGTGGCTGATCTAAAGAATAAGAAAGCAGTAGATGAATTCTACAGCTTACAAAGCGTTTTAGCTGATACCAGTTACGAAGTACCTGATACGCTAGATGAAACTGCGCAAGCACTTAATGTTGAAGTTCAGTCGACTGAGTTATTCTCACGTAATAATGCACCTGCTAACCTAAACAAGCCTGACTTGATCCGTGCTGCTTTCTCTGATGATGTTATCGGTAGCGGTATGAACAGTGAAGTGATTGAGCTTGAGCCTAATCATGTTGTTGTTATTCGTTTATTGAAACACCAAGATGCAGGTACTTTACCACTGAGTGAAGTAAAAGCAGGTATCGAAGCACGTTTAGTGCAAGACCAGGCTAACCTTGAAGCCAGTGAGAAAGCTAACGAGTTATTAGCTGAGTTAAAAGCGGGTAATGAAATCACTGAAGTGACTATTGCAACTAAAGCGCAATTACCTCGTTTCAGTCAAGATATCGACCAAGCTATTACAACTAAAGCATTCCAAATGCCAGCGCCAGAATCAGGTGCAGTTGCATTTGATACCGCTGCATTAGCCAATGGTTTTGCCGTTATTGCACTTGATAAAGTGAATGCCGCTGAAGGAATTGATAGCAATGTTGTTGATAGCATCAAACAACGTTTAGCTCCTCAGTACAGTGAAGCTGATTACCGCTCTATTATTGCAGCGTTAAAAGCAAAAGCTAAAATTGAATATCCTGTAGCTGAATAATTTTTTAGCATACAAGATAGATTAAATAGCCAAGGGAAACCTTGGCTTTTTTATATTTGCTTTTTAACAAAGTCAGTCAATGATGATTAATCATTTATTGGCTCATGCAGAAGGACCTTCATGAATATTGCGCTTTTTGACTTCGATGGCACCATCACAGAAACAGACTCCTACACACCATTCATATACTTCAGTGCGCCTAAATGGCGCATAGTGATTTGTTACCCCTTGCTAGTGCCATTGATTTTGCTTTATAAATTGAAGCTTATTGGCGGCTCAAGGATCCGCACTGTTGTCAGTTATTTTTGTTTCTTTAGACGTTCACATAAAGCCGTTTGGGCCCAAGGTAAAGAATATGCTTCGACGCTTGATTCAATCATCAAACCGGAAGCCAAACAAAGGCTAGCTTGGCATAAAGCGCAAGGAGATGTGATTGTCATCGTATCTGCATCACTCGATGCCTATTTAACGCCATGGTGTGAAAAGCACCAATACGAATTAATTTGTGCAACATTAGCATCAAGAAATGGACTGTTAACAGGAGCTTATTTAAATGGCGATTGCAGCGCCGATGAAAAAGCGCGTAGAGTAAAGCAATCATATCAACTGGATTCATTCGAAAAAGTTTATGCCTACGGTGACACGACAGAGGATAAGCAGTTGTTAGCGCTGGCTGATGAAGCTTATTTTTGTTGGAATAAAGTCAGTTAACGACTGGTTTGTAAAAATCACCGCGAACGTTTTGAGTGCATTATTTGTCGTATAAGTTTTTAATTCAAGATCATTTATTTAAGGTTAATTGCAGTGGAAAAAATCAGCCAACGCTTTGAGCACGTTCTAAGCCATATCGATAACAATTTAACATCTCGTTTAGATTGTAAACTTTTGGCAAGCATCGCTCAGGTTCCTGAGTGTCATTTCGATTTTATCTTTCATAGTTTATTTCATACAAGGACTGAAGATTATATTGGCTTATTACGTAATCTTGAAGCGGCGCAACAACTGGGTTTTGATAAAACGATACCTATTTCAACAGTGGCTGAGTCTGCCGGCTTTGGTAGTGAAGCAAGTTTTACTGAGGCGTTTACTAAAGCAATAGGTCAAAGTCCAAGTCAGTTCCAGTTAACGCCTGACTGGGGGAATTTTTTCGAGAAACAGCAGCCATTAAAAACCTTGTCAGAAGGCCATGACGAATTAATGGCAGATCAAGTGAATATAGAATTGGTTGAACTTGAAGCTATTCCTCTAATTGCTATTGAACATCGGACACAAGCTCAATATTTACCACAAACGATTGAGGCAATGAGGGCTTTTAGACAAGCTCATCAGCTTTCACCCGATACAAGCCGTACGTTTAATTTTATTTATCAATCTGCAGCTGAACCTTTGCAGCAATTTAATATTGATATTGCAGTCAGCGTTACTCAAACGCAAAAAGCTGATTTACGCTCTGTCACTGATGTTTCAGACTACTTTATGGAGTCAATGATACCAGAAGGGCGTTATGCAACTTTTTTACATTCAGGCTCGGATGAGGATTTAAATAAGAAAGTGAAATACTTGTACGGTACTTGGCTTAATGAGCAAAGCCAGAATAATGCTATCCAATTAAAAACCCTACCGCTGATTTTTGAAAAGCTAAACATAACTCAACCCCAACAGATAAAAACCAGAGTCTATTTAGGGTTAATTTAACTATTGTTTTTATCGATCAAAATGAAGTCTTTAAATCTCGAATCGTCGCTCATTCAGGCGCTTACAAAAACAGGTACTACAAAACTGGCGCTTAAAAAAGGTATTTAGAGCTAATAATTAAGGCAGCGGAGGTAGCGTTAATTGTAACAGCGTTACGTAACCTTCAGCCTCAACTTTAAATGACAGCTATTGAGCTGTCATTCTCATCAATTCTGCGCATATCCAAGCCATGTATGTTGCCCAAGCATAGCCAAATACCGAAAACAAAATTGCCACAGGGGCCAGTGAGCGGTGAAATGCCATTGCTACGACTGGTGATGATGCCGCTCCGCCAATACAACATTGACTGGCTAAAGCCATATAAGCAACCGGTGCTTTCATCAACAGCCCAGCAATAATCACAACCATGGCATGAATTGAAAGCCAGACAAATCCGATAGCAAAATAGATAGGAAAATCATCAACCATAGACAGATCCATCTGCAGGCCCATATTTGCAATTAAGCAATACAACATTACTGTTGATACTTTAGAAGCACCTACTGATTCAAGTTCCCGTATTTTGGTATTGGATAGGACAATACTGGTTGTGGTGACAATGATAACAATCCAGAAGAACGTTGAGGTTAAGCTATATTTTTCAGTTTGGGGGTAATTTTCGGCAAAAAAAGGCGCGATGATGTCAGCGCCAAAGTGAGCAAAACCAGTAACGCCAAAGGCAACGCTGAACATCAACATGTAACTCTTCAGTGTGGGTAAACCTTGTTGGTTTGATATGCCTCTGTCGGTCACTTCAATGAGTTTTTTAAACTGGCTGGCATCAGCGCCTATTTTCTTATCAATGAAGTTTGCGTTATTAGCGCAAATCAGTAGGAATGACATCCAAATAGCCGAGTATATGACATTGACAGAAATCATAATCGCAAAAAGGTTTTCTTCGACCTGATAAATCTCTTTCATGGCGATTTGGTTCGCGGTGCCTCCGACCCAATTAGCCGCTAAAGTAGCCATTCCTTTCCAAGCCGCATCAGCGCCAACCCAACTTATCGTCTCAGGTGCTATTTTTGCAAACAACAGTAAGGTTAATGGGCCGCCAATGATCACCCCAAAACTGCCTAATAGAAATAAAATGATTATTTTGGGCCCCAGTAACAGCATTGATTTTATATCGACACTAATAATTAATAGGGTTAAGCAAGCTGGCATTAAAAATTTGGATGTAATCGTATTTAATTCACTTTGACTGGCATCGACAATATTGAAGGTATTAAGTAAAGAAGGGAGTACGTAGCACATCACCATGACAGGGACGAAGCGGTAAACCTGTTTCCACACAGGATGTGAGGACTGGCTAGTATAAAAAACTAAACCAATGATGGTGGTGAGTAAGCCAAATATGACAGGATCTTGGTTGATCATAAACGCTTTGGCTACCTTACAGTGTTAAGTGACGCATTATGCGTTACAAAAACGAATGAACTCTTCTAATAATGGCGATAAAGCTTCGTCATTTCGGCTAATTGACCAATATTTCCGTTGAAAATCCCAGCCTGCTAATTCTAATTCAACTATCTCACCACGACGAATTTCTTCTTTTACTGCAAGATATGGCAGAACACTAACGCCAATGCCTGTACCTATGGCACGTTTAATTGCGCCCATGGTATTCATCGATAATTCATTATTGATGTTGATTTTAGCACTGCGTAATAATTGGGTATTTCTGAGCCTTGAAACTGACATGGTAGAATCCAGCACCCATAATTGTTCAGACAATAACTCTGCGGTAATCGTTTGTTCTAGTATCGGGTTATCGCAACTGGTGACAAGGCAAATCTTATCTTTAATCCATTGCTCATACTTAAGGTTGTTCAGCCCTGGTTTTGCATCAACAAAACCCAAATCCAGCTCTTTTTCTGAGACCATCTTTTCAATTGTCAGGCTATTATTAATGACTAACTTGATATCTACCAGTGGGTGGGATTTTTTAAACTGGGGGATCTTACGCGATAAAATATAATTACCTGCTGTTTTACTACTACCAATCTTTATCGTACCGCCAACCGCATTTCGCTCTGCAAACATTTGTTCAAGCTGAGTCCCTTTAGACAACATCTCATTGGCATAAGGGAGAATAACTTCGCCATTATCATTGGTGCTTAACCCATTGCTACTTCGTTCAAATAAGCGTGTGCCTAAAGAACCTTCCAACTCTTTTAGCGCCATACTGACAGCTGGAACAGACATATGAAGCTGCTGCGCAGCTTTTGAGATCTGTCCGTTATCATGTATAGCTTTAAAAATAGTAAGTTGTTTAAGGGTTATTTTCATAATGACAAAGTAATTTATTAATGATTTAGATGATTATAACGATATATGAATAAACAACGCTAAAATCATTGTTTAAGTTGTATTTTTTGTAACACTGCTCATATTTTTTATAAAAGTGGCGCCTATTAAAGGAGGCGCTAAACTTCAACGTTTAGCGCATCGGAGGTATTAAAAGTCGTAACGAACACCAATACTAAAGATATTGTCTTCTTCTAAATCGATAACAGGACCAGCATTTTCGACTCTATATTCACCTTCGTATTTGGCGTAATGAGCGAATACCATCGTTGATTTTGAAAGACGGTAATCTGCGCCGATAACTAAAGAGTTAATATCAACATCTGTTGCTTGTTTATAGTCACTTGAAGACATCGCGCTATTTTTGAAATACTTACCAAAACCAGCCTCATCTTTACCTATTTCAGCTTTTAAATTAACTCCGTTTAAATTATAAACTGCACTCAAGAAGTATGAATTACCTTCTTTATAGCTGTATTCTTGGCTTTCAGTGTTTTGGAATAAACCACCTAATTTTAAGTTGCCGAACTTAACTTGAGCCACACCGCGATAAGCATCGACCCCACCGATAGTGTTATAGGCTGCAGCTAGGTAATAAGGTTGTTTTTTTAGTTTTTTGTCACCTGCAATAATACTGACAGCATATTGCTGTTCGTCATAATCACTGCGCTCACCGTTGTCATCATATTCTGCGTAGTTATCATCGAGTAAATATGTGGCGTTGAAAGTAATTAAATCAGCGATTTTTGGCGAGTAATAAGTAATGCCGTCAGCCTTACGATCTTGGCCGGCTATCATACGGTTGTATGCAGCATTGGTTAAAGCAAACGCTTCAGCAGTCCCTTTTGATGTTTTCATTACGGTGTCATTACGTCCCACCAAAACCGTACCTAGATTTGCTTTTAAACCTAAATAGGTATTTCTTGCTTTGAATACGTCATCGTTACCTTCATTTGTTGCTGAGTTGACCTGAACTTCAACGCGATAAAGTAACTCAATATCGTTAGCAATTGTTTCACTGCCATGTACACCAAGTCGTGAGAAATTATTCTCCAATACCGTTCCTGACTTACCATTTTGAGTTGTCGCACCGTTATCTGAATTGGTGACAGCCATTTCTAAACGACCATAAAACTGCGGTGAATCGGCAAGTGCTGAATAAGAGTTTGCAGAAAGCAATGCTATAACTGATAGCGATAGTAGTGATTTTTTCATGTTCAATCCCATTGTTTTAATTGTAAATTTTGTATTATTTATTATTTGTGTAAAAATCTTAACTGGATTAATGTGCCACTTTTTCAAATGGTTATTTATTAACGTTCTAGGCTAAAAATTTATGTAGATTCATTGTCTATCTATCTAGATAGGTAACTAGATTTGATGGTTCACATCGTAGTGATTTTGGTTATTGATAAAATGAACATGAGTCACAGCTGTTTGTTTTATGTTGCTGATTAAAGAAAATTGAATAGGTTTTCATTAAAACTTAACCGAAGCTTAAACATGACAAAGGTCTAAGTTTTGATACTCCTTAATGAGTAATCTTGCTCTCAACAAAGAGACATAAAAAACACTTATAAAGGATCGAACACATGAAACTTAAATATTTGGCTTCGGCAGTAGCAGTGATGATGCTTACTTCGGGCAGCGCAATTGCAAAAAATGACTTGGCATCATTTCATGCGGAAATGGGCGACTGTCAGACTTGTCATGTAACTGGCAAAATGAAAGACATCAAGAAAAGCATGACTGACAGTCAAACTCATGAAAATGCGCAATGTCTAGATTGCCATGGTAGTTATGAGGAGTTAGCTAATGACAGTTTAGAATTTGATCCACATACATCGCATTTAGGTGATATCAACTGTACTTCATGCCACACAGCACATGCTAAGCCAGAACTTACCTGTAATAACTGCCACAACTTTGAAATGGAGATGCCTTTTGCTGATTCAAAAGCGAAGAAAAAGTGGGATGGTGATTGGAATCAAGACAAAATCCAACAAGCGATTGCTAAAGGCCCTGTAGAAATACTTGATGTAATCGTTGTTGGTGGTGGCTCTGCTGGTTTTAACGCTGCAATTTCTGCAAAAATGGCGGGCGCCAATGTGGTGTTATTTGAAAAAGCACCATACACAGGCGGTAACTCAATGTTAGCTGCTGGTGGGATTAACGCTGTAGGCACACCGCAGCAAAAAGCCAAAGGCATTGAAGATAGTGTTGAATGGTATGCAGAGGATGCAATGAAAGGCGGCCGTTATCAAAATGACCCTAAGCTTGTACAAACTATGGCAGAAGAGTCTGCTGGCGCAGTGGCTTGGTTAGAGTCTTTGGGTGCTGACATGAGTGAGCTTAAACGTTCAGGCGGTGCAAGAGCTGAGCGTACTCACGCGCCATCTGGTGGCGCTTCAATTGGCCCACATTTGATTGACACCTTGCGTACAGCTGCAATCGAACGTGATATCCCTGTTCGCGTTAACTCAAGGGTTGAAAAAATCGTCTTAAACGATGACCAATCAGTTGCTGGAGTGGTGGTTCACGGCCGTCATTCTGGTTACAACATGGTTGCAGCTGACTCTATTGTACTTGCGACAGGCGGTTATGGTATGAATAAGCAGATGGTTGCTTACTACCGCCCAACGATGAAAGACATGTCTAGCTCAAACAACGTTACAGCAACGGGTGATGGTGTGTTACTTGCTAAAGAAATCGGTGCTTCTATGACTGATATTGATTGGGTTCAGGCGCATCCAACAGTAGGAAAAGATAGCCGTATCTTAATCTCTGAAACTGTACGTGGTGTTGGTGCCATCATGGTGAACACGGATGGCCAACGTTTCATCAATGAATTAACCACTCGTGACCGCGCTTCAGATGCCATCCTTAAGCAAAAAGATCAATATGCCTGGTTAGTCTTTGACGAGCAGTTAGTTGAGAAGAAGAAAATGGTACGTGGTTACGAGCATTTAGGTATGTTAAGTAAGGCAAATACTATTGAAGAGTTAGCTAAAATCACTGGCATGAGCGATTTACCTAAAACAGCGGTTGATTACAACAAATATCAAGCAGCAGGTAAAGACGATGCATTCGGCCGAGCTAATTTACCATTAAGCCTAAGTACGCCACCTTACTACGCTGTAAAAGTAGCTCCAGGTATCCATCACACCATGGGCGGAATTGCAGTCGATACTGACTCGAACATCTTAAACTTGCAAAGCTGGAAAATGCCTGGTTTATTTGCTGCTGGTGAAGTGACTGGTGGTGTTCATGGTTATAACCGTCTAGGCGGTAATGCGATTGCTGATACAGTGGTATTCGGCCGTAAAGCTGGCGAAAATGCAGCGAAACATGCTTTAAAGAAATAAGCTGTAATTAAAATTCATCATCACTAATATCCCCACAAAGGCCAAGTATCTTCTACTTGGCCTTTTTATTGTTTGTTCATCACAAAAAATTTCAACCCACTTTTGTTTTGATATCCATAACATCGTTAAATAATAATTC